>JASEHN010000647.1 GCA_030018715.1 Thermodesulfobacteriota bacterium
GGTAATAATCAGAAGATTGCGGGTTCCGGGGACGATAAACGGCGGCAGGAGCGGATAACATTGGAAATCAATCGGATTTAGGGTTTCATGCTTCCGCCTTTGATATACTCATCATTTGATGAGTTGTCAAGAAAAATCTTTCGCTCCATCCCAGGTTGATCCGGGAAGGGAGGGGATGATCCGGCGAATATTCTTGGCAGTGTTTAGGTTAATATTCACCGCAACTGAAGCGCCAAATAGTAGAAAGTTGGAGGGCGGGGCTTGGCCCCGCCCTCAGAGCCACTCCGCACTTACCCTTGGAAGGAATGAAAGCGCTGATTGAAAGAACATGGTTGTCTTGCTATAATAATTCCACCCACCCTCCGCCCAATCTTAGCAAAATTCATCTTCCTGGATAAATGAATCTGACACCGAATTCCCCATCTACGGAATGGTTACGCCCAAAGGTCTTTTTTATTGACTCAATGAGTTTGATCCAGTAAGCTGGCACAAAATACAGCCAACATTTCAAATCTTTTAAAAATTAGGAGGGGGAAAATGCCAAATTACCTGAATGCCGAAGAACTGGAAGCCTTGCGCCGCTGGCCTACCTGCGCGATAGCCAATGCTATTGAACTCTTCGATATTCAACCCCGGAATGAAGGGTTCATGCTCCCGGAGATCAAATGTGTCTTTCCCGATTTGGGACGGATGATCGGGTATGCCGTTACCGGGGTTATAACCGCTGACGCACCAGAGGGGCGAAGGGTTCAGCCGCCGGACTGGTGGCAAGAGATTCAAAAAATACCGGCGCCGAGGGTGGTGGTTCTCCATGACATTGACCGCCCGGTGGTAGGATCCTTCTGGGGGGAGGTGCAGGCCAACATTCACAAGGCCTTGGGGTGCGCGGGCACGGTGACCGACGGATCTGTCCGAGACCTGGATGAAGTAAAAGAAGCGGGGTTCCAATTCTTCTCCAGTTGTATATCCGTTTCCCACGCTTACGTTCATTTGGTGGAGGTGGGAATTCCGGTCAAAGTGGGGGGACTGGTTGTGAAATCAGGGGACCTCATCCTAGGCGATAAGCACGGAGTAATCTCCATCCCCTTGGAAATCGCCAAGGATGTGCCTAAAGCTGCTCAACTGGTAGAAGACTGGGAGCGGCGGGTGATCAACTTTTGCCAATCCAAGAAGTTCACTACGGAAGGATTGAAGGATCTTTTTATGTCCCCCCGTCCTACCTGGCCTCCGAAAAAATAGGCGCCAGGGGCAAGGCGTAAAGCGCTAATTTCACCCCCTCCCTACCCTCCCCCCTCGGGAGACTGTGTCGTAACCCGGGCGGGAGGGCATGAATCCCGCCTGGGCGGGAAAACGTTTCCATCACCCCCTGCCATCCAAGCTATCCCTTCGCTGGGCACGCTCAATAATGTAAACCTGAGATGGGGCTTTTAATGGGGCGACACCCTATCCTTACCGCTCCGCTTATTGGTGACGTGAGGGCCTCAGCAATGAAGGGTGTGCTTAAAAGAAAAAGTGAATTGAACATTTATCCTCAGAGAAATAATTTTTTTGCAAAAGAAGAAGCTTCGCAGATAAGAGAGATTGAATTTTCCGTTCATATTAGCTCCTTAAAAAAGTGTGACAGACTAAAGTCTGCTCTTGACTTTTGTTTAATTGAGAAAAATTTTTTCAACCCTTCCTCTGTGATTGAACCCTTCCTTTAATTAAAAGCCCTTCTTCCCCCTTCATTTTATTTTATGCTTTTCATGAAAGCGGAGTCGTTGAACATATTTTTCAAAAGATCCACCACCGCATCGCTGAGCGCCTTACGCTATTCATTCTCGTTATAGCTTGAGCCCCACCTCGTGTTCATATAAAAAGGACAAGTACTTTCCACCGATTAAAAATCCACTTAATCTTAATGATTGAAAATAGGAGAGCTTTAACGAGAGAGAGAAGAAGGTGCCCTTTAAAACCCATGAAAAGACGTGAGCTCATGGCCTGCAATCCTTATTTTGGGTTAAGCGGTTAGTTTTAAAACGGCCATGTTAGGAAAGAAACTGCTTTCTTTTCCCACATGTTAACAACTTTGTCAATAAAAATTTTGTAGATTTTTCTGGAATATTATAAGTTTAATAATTACAAC
>JASEHN010000648.1 GCA_030018715.1 Thermodesulfobacteriota bacterium
TGCCCATTTTAAATATGCCAGCTCTTTGGCCCTCAACTAATTTGGAGATGACCCATTTTTTAGAAATCGATTTCTAATCAAACACTCTATGCCCTCTGCGAGATTTTCTTTTCAACGGTCCCAGCGCTGTTTTACGCTTAGCCAGATGATGTAAACCAGCATGAAAATCGTTGAGATTGTTGCCGGCACAGCGGTCTTCTCGCTGAAAAGGGCGAGAGCTAAGCCTGCGGCCAGGCCAGTGTTCTTATGCGTGCCCAGGAGAATCAGGCTGATTACCTTTTTGGCGTCGAGCCGGAAGAACCGGCAGGTCCATTCGATTACAAATCCCAGGACAAAAGTACTGGCCAGAGCAATGAAGGCCGCCGGAAGGAAAGCAAGTGGCTGGGCGAATAAGATATCCCGGTTCAGGCCTACAATCGTGTAAACCACCAAAAAGAAGCTCCAGTTAGTGATGGCCCCTTTTGCCGGTTCGATGCGTTCTGAGATTCGACTCCAAAGCAAGATTCGAGAGAGGATTACGGGGATCAGGATCAGTTCCACCATAATGGTTAAAATTTTTCCGGAATCTATAAACCCGGGTCCGATAAACCACAGAATGATTAAAGGTGTAAGAAGGAGCGCGCCCAGGTAACACCCGATGGCGGCAATTAGCGTAAAGGCGCTGTTCCCGTTCAAGAGGAAGGTGAAGGGAATGACGGCAATGGCCGGGGGAACGGCAGCCATGATTATAAAGCCATGCCGCAGGGCTGCATCGTGGATGAACAAGAAATTCAATCCGAGGAGCAGGCTGCCGAGGACCCCGTAGCTCATGGCCAAGCCAGCCAGCGCCGGCATCCACAACTGGCGGGGAGAAAGGAAGATACTTCCGGAAACTCCCATGGTGGAAAGGACCATTACTACGGCCAGGGCCGGGACGACAGCCCGCTCTGTCCATCGGGCGCCCTGTCCCAGAGTTAATCCGAGGGCTAAAGCCAGGAGGAGAATAAAGTCTCTATTACGAAGAAGATTTTTGATTGATTTCATAACAGAACCCGTAAGGCGCAGGGCATAAAGAGGTTAGGAGCTTTTCATTTTCCACTTGCGCCTTGCGCTCTCACGACTTGCGAAAATTAGTCTTAAGGCAAGGCTGCTTTCAAGGCAGCCACATCGCGGTCCACTTTAATGGAGACGAAAGATTGATTCAGCAACTCGGCCACTTCTTCGTCTTCGAAGGATTCGTGGGCCATCACATGGCACCAATGGCAGGTGGCATAACCGATGGAGAGGAAGATGGTTTGTCTTCCTCCCGGGCTTGGCGAAATGCTTCTGTGTTCCAGGGATACCAACCTACAGGGTTCTCAGCATGCTGAAGGAGGTAAGGACTTTTTTCAAAAATCAGGTGGTTATAAGGTCGAGAGATCCCTTGGCCGGGAGGGAACATGGAAGCCTCCTTCTGTAAGTCCGTTTTTCTTTGACCCCTGCGGGTTTTGGGCTTTAAAATAAATATTGCCCCTCGATGCGAACGAAGCCTCCTGCGATAAAAAGTCGCCTGCGAGCGTTAAAGGGCGCAGGGGTAAAGGCAAGAGATCGACCGACAGATTAGCCTTCTGGCGAAAAATCAGTCTTGCTCGCCCCGCACACCGGGCAAGTCCAGTCTTCAGTAAGTTTTTCAAAAGGTGTTCCAGGAGCCACACCATTTTCTGGATCTCCCGCGGCTGGATCATAGACATAACCGCAAATATTGCAGGTGTATTTTTTCATTCCTTCCACTCCTTTCGTCATTTCTTATTTTGATGGGAAAAGCCTAAAAAAGATTCATCGGACGCAGATTGGCGCAGATCACCGCAGATAAAAATATGACAAAACCGCAAGGGGGTAGGCGCGAGGGCGATTTAGAGGTTTTTAAATCCACTTGCGCCTTGCGCTCTTATGCTTTACGTTTTTTAATCCTGCTAATCTGTGTTCACCCTGTTAAATAGCAAATATCGTATCAGTTTAGAGTTTTGAAAAAATGGCGGTAAAGCCTTTGTTTAGGCCCGGGGGCCAGGCCGGAACGCGCCGGAAGCATCGGTTGGGTTTCCCCTTGTCCTCGAGGATAAAAGCCCGTTTCCTCCGGAGGAGGCGGGGGTATCTTCCCCGCC
>JASEHN010000057.1 GCA_030018715.1 Thermodesulfobacteriota bacterium
CTGGGCTATTCGCCGATGAAAGCCGGATTCTGGTCGATCATCTCCGTCATTCTTATAAGTTTTCTGAAGAAAGAGACCCGGATGAACCTTTCGGCCTTCCTACAGGCCCTGGAGAAGGGAGCGCTGGGCTCGCTGGAAGTGGTAATGGCCTGTGCCTGTGCCGGAATCGTCATCGGCATCATTACCCAAACCGGCCTGGGCCTTAAATTTTCCGGAATGATCATTGATGCTTCCGGCGGGATTCTCCTTGTAACCCTGATTTTTACTATGGGGGTATCTCTGATTCTGGGCATGGGCCTGACCACTTCAGCCGCTTATATCCTCACGGTTATCCTGGGAGCTCCGGCCCTGGTCAAATTGGGAGTCTTGCCGCTGGCCGCTCATATGTTTGTTTTTTATTACGCCTGCCTTTCCACCATCACCCCGCCGGTAGCGCTGGCAGCTTATGCCGGAGCAGGGATTGCCCAGGCTAACCCCTTTCGGGTTGGTTTTGAAGCAATGCGCCTGGCCGCGGTCGCTTATTTTGTTCCTTTCCTTTTCATCTTCGCTCCTGTCCTTCTTTTTCAGGGAGCCCCACTGGAAATTTTAACGGCTTTTTTCACGGCGGTGATCGGATGCATGGCTTTGGGTGGAGGGCTTCAGGGTTTTTTCCTCATCCCGACTTATTTTTTGGAAAGGGTCTTGCTCATTGCTTCTGGGGTCTTATTGATCAAACCTGGTTGGATTACCGATGGTTTGGGAATTGGCTTTCTCCTCCTAATTTTTGTAGTTCAATGGTTCCGTAAAGCACGGTCCAAGTCGAAAAAATAAAGGTGGGGGGAATCGCCTTTTTATTTTTGTCTGATTATCCATTTTTAACATCAGGCTATCGTTGCAAAATTATCAATGGTCAATGATTTTTAATGCTCATCCCTTAATAGGGTTTTTAAAACCTTTCCCGAGGGGTTGCGGGGAAGGGCCGCTAAAAATTCAACCGATTTGGGCTTTTTATAACTGGCCAGAAGGCTTTTGCAGTATTCCACCACTTCTTCTTCGCTCATGGCCGCGCCTTCTTTTAAGACCACAAAAGCCTTCACCGATTCTCCCCAGAGCTTATCCGGGGTGCCCACGACCGCGGCCTCTTGAATTTTAGGATGGCGGTAAAGAACTTCTTCAATCTCCCGGGGGTAAATATTCTCTCCCCCGCTGATGATCATATCTTTCTTCCGGTCGACGATGTAGACAAAGCCCTCCTCGTCCAGGCGCGCCAGATCGCCCGTGTGCAGCCATCCTCCTTTAAGCGCCTCCCTGGTCGCCTGGGCATCTTTGTAATACCCCTTCATGACGTTGGGGCCTTGACAGATTAATTCGCCAACCTCTCCCACGGGAACTTCCCTGTCCTTTTCATCCACAACCTTTACCTGCACAAAAGGGAGAGGGGGACCGACGCTCTCTCTTTTTCGGAGAGAATCCTCCGCCTTAAGAATAGTCACGCTGGGCGATGCTTCTGTGCAACCATATACGTCGTAAATGCCCTTAATGTTGGGGAAGAGTTTTAATAGCCTGGCTTTGCTCTCGTCGGGAAGGATAGATGCTCCGGTCGTGCATTTGGTGATGGACCGGGTGTCGTATTTTTCTATATCGGGAAGGGCGAATAAAAGGTGAAACACAGCCGGCGCACCAGAAATCACGGTTACCTGCTTCCTGGCAATGATTTCCATTATCTGCCTGGGGTCGAAAGTTTTAATCAGAATGCTCGTTCCGGGCAAGGCGACACGTATCGTGAAATGGTTATTCAGAGCAGCCGTGTGATAGAGCGGGCCGATGACCAGCGAAACTTCTCCTTCTTTTTCCTCCCGCCCGAGAATGGTATTGAACAGATTCCAGAGAACGTTTCCATGGGTAATCACAGCCCCTTTGGGCTTCCCCGTAGTCCCGGAGGTATACATCAACTGGCATTCGTCTTCTTCGGAAACCAGGATATTGGGCTCGTCGTTTCCCAATTCAGCCAAAAGCGTTTCGTAATGAATATCTCGGCCGCATGGATCCTTGCCGGTAGAAAGGTAATATTCGATTTTTGTGATCCCGGACCGGATGGATTGGACGAGAGGGATAAATTCCTCTCCGTGGACAAAAAAGCGGGCATCGGAGTGATCGAGGATGTAAAGGACTTCTTCGGCTGCGAGACGAAAGTTGATCGGGGTAAAAACCCCACCTGCCTTGGCCGTTCCCAAATAGGTCTCGACAAAGTGATTCGAATTGTAAAGCAGGACAGCGACCTTATCTCCTTTTCGCAGCCCGAAACGCAGAAGGGAATTGGCCCATTGATTAGCCCGCTGATTGAATTCCCGGAAAGTATACCTTTTATCTTCAAAAAGAAGGGCAGCCCGTTCGGGAAACTTATTGGCCGCAAGAGTCAGGATGTGGCCTACATTCATAGAAATTTTCTCTTGGGGTCCATTGGGGTCGCCAATTAAAAGGTTCCTAAAATAAAGAGACCTATAAAGAGATTCCTAAATATCTCTTATATTTGACCCCTTGGACCCTCGCCCCCTGGGGCGTTTATTTATATTCGAAAATATCCCCTGGTTTCCACCGAACCACGGAAACGTGGGGAGCCCGGATTTTAATCTCCTGCACAAGTTTATTCAGGTCGAGTTTCTGGTTGGGGAAGGTATCATAATGGATGGGGATGAAGTATTTGGGGTGGAGTAGGGAAGCAGCATATCCAGCCTCCCGGTAACCCATGTTGTACTTTCCTCCAACGGGAAGAATGGCCACTTCCGGGCTGTAAAGATCCCGGATAATCGCCATATCTCCAAAAACGCCCGTGTCCCCGCCGTAGTAAATAGAGGGTCCATCCTTAAACTCGACTACATAACCGACAGAGCCTGAACCGGGCATCACTGTCCTATCTTTCTTATATTCATCTCCCATGATGTCCGATGTGTGTGCTGCGTTTACCATGGTTATGGTGAACACATCGGCCTCCCAGCTACCACCGATATTCAAAGGGGTGGACCCTTCATCGTATTTGATTCCGTATTTCTCCGCATACATCCCGATCTCCGGGCTGCAGACAAGTGGAGCTCCGGTCTTTTTGACGATTTCCAGGGAATCGCCGATATGGTCGATATGGCCATGAGTCACGCAGACCGCGTCCGCCTTTTTGACCCCCGTGAGCTTGATGGAACAAACCGGATTATCCTGAATCCAGGGATCGAAAAAGACAATTTTGCCTCCCCCTTCAACTTTTATCGAGGCATGCCCCAGCCAGGTGATTTTTATTTTGCTCATCGTTTCTTCCCTCCTTTTCCTCTGACCGTCTTTTTCTTCGGGCTGGCGGGCAGCTTTACCTCCTGGTCTTTGATGAAGACCGGGGTGAAGTCCTTCACCCTGGGCATCAGGTCATTCGTGGCCTCCACGGCCACCTGAGAGCTAAACGCTTTCAGGGCGGCTTTAACGCTATCAAACCATAACTCGTTTACCCGGTACCAGGCCGGCTCTCCGGCCGGAGAGCCGGCGACTTTCCCGATGACATACCTCCGTAGTCCGGGGATCTTGGCAGCATCCCGGGCGTGCTTCTTGACAAAGTACTTTTCAAATTCGGCTTCGTCCGTCCCCGGGGGAAGATTGAACATGGCAACGAGCTTAACCATTTTCGGCACCTCCTTTAGATTAATAAAAGCAAAGAATTCAGCATCCAGGAGTCAGAATTCAGAATAAATATTTTCCCCGTTCTAACTCCTGAATTCTGCCTTCTGTATTCTGTCTTTAAAGGGCCAGATACGTCTTGTATGCTTCCTCATCTTTGCGGAAATCAGCCACACTTCCCCGGTAGCGTACGACGCCCTTCTCCAGGATATAAAGGCGGTCGCTTAACTGTAAGGAAAATCTGGCATTCTGCTCGCACAAAAGAATCGTCATCCCCTCCTGCCTTAGTTTCATGATTTGATTGCCGAGTTGGTGTACAACGATAGGAGCCAAACCTTCTGACGGCTCGTCCAACAAAAGGAGATTGGGGTTTCCCATGAGAGTGCGGGCGATGGTGAGCATCTGCTGCTCCCCACCGCTTAAATAGCCTCCCCTGCGTTTTTGGATCGGCTTCAGCGCCGGAAAGAGTTCAAAGACTCTTTCCATGGTCCATCCTTGCCCGGTTTTCTTGGCAGATTTAATGGCTACATCCAGGTTTTCCCAAACCGTCAAGTCGGAGAATATCCGCCGATCCTCTGGGACAAAACCGATTCCCATCCTGGCGATCTGGTGAGGCAGCTTCCTTGCAATCTCCTTGCCTTTCCAGGTAATCGACCCGGAATGCGGAGGGGTTAGACCCATGATTGACCGCAGCGTGGTGGTCTTGCCAACACCGTTTCTACCGAGGAGGGAAACGACTTCTCCTGTTTCGACTTTTAAGGAAACTCCGAACAGAATCTGGCTCAACCCATAAGAGGTATAAATATCGGTCACCTCTAAGATCATCGTCCTTCTCCCAGGTAGATCTTTTGCACCTCAGAGTTTTTCCGGACTTCCTCTGGGGTATCCTCGGCAATCAGCCGCCCCTGGTGCAGGACCATAATCCTTTCAGCAATCGAGAAGACCACCTCCATATCGTGTTCGGTGAATAGAAGGGTGAGTCCTTTTTCTTTGGTGATTCGCCCGATCAGCTCAATGGTCTGGTGGGTCTCCTGGGCGGACATACCGGCAGTGGGCTCATCCAGGAGAAGCAGCTCAGGCTCACTGGCCAAGGCAATTCCCAGTTCGAGCTGTTTTTGGAATCCATAGGAAAGAGATCCGCTTACCGTCTCCCCATAATCTTTTAGGCCGACTCTTTTTAAGATCGCCTGGGTTTCCTCCCGAAAAAAAGATTCTACCGGCTTGAGGAAATTTAAACTTTTCCCGCGGTGTACCAGAACCGCCGCTTGAATATTTTGGAAGACTGTCAAGCGCGGGAAGATGTTGGTTCTCTGGAAGGAACGGCCCATTCCCAGCCGGCAAATCCGGTGGGGGGGCATATGGGTGATGTCCATTCCCTTGAAAAACAATTTTCCTTCATCCACTGGAAGATGACCGGTGATCAGGTTGAAAAGGGTAGTTTTCCCGGCGCCGTTAGGGCCGATGATGGCACAAATTTCCCCTCTTTTGATGGAAAAGCTTACGCCGTTTACAGCCACGAATCCATCGAAAGATTTCTTTACTTTTTCTACGGCCAGCATTAACGATTCCTTTTAAGGAAAGTTAGCTGACTTCTCAGAAATCCCAGGATTCCACCCGGGAAAAAGAAGAGAAGGAGCGTAAGGATGGTCCCCATAATCAGAGGCCAATACTGGGTATAGGAAGTCACCAGCATTCTCAAATAGAGTATAACCGCTGCTCCCACCATTGGCCCGAAGAAGCTGTACATCCCCCCCAGGATGGTCATGATGAGCACTTCGGCCGAGTGGGACCAGAACAGTAAATCCGGGAAGATGCTATGGTTGAAAATTCCAAAAAGGGCTCCGGGAATGGCTGAGAAGAACCCTGAGATCATGAAGGCAATGAGCTGAAACTTTTTAACGTTGATGCCGATGAATTCAGTCCGTTCCGGGTTCTCCCTTATGGTTGTCAGCATTCTGCCGAGCGGAGAGTTGACCAGTTTGCGCAAGAGGAATAAAGAGAGGACCACAACAAAAAGGGTAAAGTAGTAGAATCGAGTCGGAGAATCCAGGTGCTGGGGAAAAGGGATACCGATCAGACCATTGTCCCCGCCAGTCAGAGAATTCCATTTGAAAACAATGGCCCAGACAATCTGGGAGAAAGCCAGGGTCAGCATGGCAAAGTAAATCTTCGTCAGCCGGATGCAGAAGAAACCAATGATCAACGCGGCAACGGCCCCAAAAACGGCTGCGGCCGCGAAAGCTATAGGAAAAGCGACCGAGGCCTTTTTCATCAGCAGGGCACAGGTGTAAGCTCCGATCCCGAAGTAAGCTGCCTGCCCGAAGGAAACCAACCCCGTGTAGCCTAATAAAAGATTGAGGCTAACCGCGAAAAGCCCCATAATCAGGATATCCGTCCCCAGAAAGATATAGAAACGGGACTCGCTCATCGGAAGCAGAGCCAGGCAGAGAATGATTATGACCAGAAACCAGTTTTCTCTGGGCATCTATTTACCTTTTAAGGGGTTTTCCCAGAAGACCCCAGGGGCGAAGGATCAGAACCACCGCCATCAGGATATAAATAAATACCATTGACAGGCGGGGGAGTACCAGAATTCCAAAAGAAATAACCTGGCCTAAAATTACCGCTCCGAGTAACGTCCCCCAAAAACTTCCCAACCCGCCGATTACCACCACGATGAAGGCACTGATGATAATCTCCACATCCATTCCTGGAACGATGGCCGCGATGGGGGCTACCAGAGCTCCACCCAAACCGGCCATCCAGGCTCCGATGGTGAAAACAACCGTAAAAAGCCAGCTTACATTGACCCCCAGGGTTCCCAGCATCTCCCGGTCCAGAGCCGCAGCCCGGATAATCCTTCCCCAGCGGGTGTGGGTCATAATTAACCAGAAGAGAAGAGCGATGCCCGGACCGAGGAGAATGATGAAAATATTGTATTCGGGAAAATACTGGCCGAAGATCTGCACGGCCCCTTTGAGGATAGCCGGCCTGGAGATGGATAGCTGTCCTGTCCCCCAGATGATTTTGGCAAAGTCGCCCAAGATCAGCACCAGAGCATATGTAAAGAGAAGTTGATTCAATTCTTCCCGAACGTAAAGGCGGCTTAAAAGAAGCATTTCAATGATCCCTCCGATGAGGGCAACGGAGACCGAAGCAAAAAGAACGGCCCACCAGAAATAGGCAGGGGAATTGATGAAATAGGAAACGAACTGGTAGGTGAGATAGGCCCCTAACATGTAGAATGAGCCGTGGGCAAAATTCAGAACGCGCAGAATACCGAAGATCAAAGAGAGGCCGGAGGCGATGAGAAAAAGGAACATCGCATACGTCAGGCCACTCAAGCATTGAATGAGAAGAAACGAGGGGTCAGGAAGTTGCATTCTTTACCGGTGCCGGCCAGCAAGTACTGGATGCCTGCTCAATAGATCTGCGGGCAGGCATCCAGGAGAATTCAAAAGGTTAATCCATCAGGTTATCCGCTGGGATGTACTCCACGGGCCGCAATATGGGGAAGGGATATTCCGGGACTTTGGTGGTAGTCCCCCAGAATTGTCCACGGTTGGCCTGATGATCTTTGGCCCGCATGGTTTGTTTGCCAATGGGGGTATCAATAGTCAACCCCTCCAGGGCTTTTATTACTTTCATGGTGTCTGTGGAGTTGGCCTTTTTTATGGCTTCCGCCAGGAAGTTTACCGCGATATATCCCGTGATCGCCCAGCTTGGGGGGTATTCCTGTTTGGTAAAGGCCTTCAACCGTTCCACGTAGGATTTATGCTCGGGCGTGTCGGGATAGTAGAAGAGGTCATAGGCATTGGTGGTGATGCCCAACGGGAGGTCGTCCTTCAAAGAGATGGCCGTCTCCGGGGATCCTCCTTCACCGGCGGCCACCACCTTCACTTTTTCAAAGAAACCGTATGGTCCGGCTTGCTTGGTGAAATTTACAAAATCGCCTCCCCACAGGGAGAAGAAAGCGGCATCCGGCTTTTTTCCGAGGGCGGCGGTAATGAAGGGAGTAAAGTCAGGCTCCCCGAGTTTTGGCCACCCCTGGGCCACAATCTCCACGTCGGGCTTGAGCTTCTTGAGCCACTCTACAAAAGCCTTGGTGACCATCTGTCCGTATTCATAATCGGGGCCGATGGTATAGATTCGTTTCCAGGGATGCTTGGCCATGAAGACCGCGGCACTCCTTCCTTCAGTATTCGTATTGGCGGCACTCCGGAAGACATAAGGATGAAGTTTTCCTGGTTCGGTCATGGCTGTAGTTTTGGAGATGGGGGCGATGTAGAGAATTTTCTCGGTCTTGGCCACCTCAGAAAGGGCTAAGCCTTGGGCTGCGGTAAGGCCACCAACCAGAAATTGCACATTCTCTTTGGCGATGAGCTCCCGGGCCACCCGGGTTGCCTCGTCGGGGGTTCCTTTACAATCCCGGATTAAAAGTTCAATTGGTCTCCCCAGGACCCCGCCTTTTTCATTGATTTCTTTAACGGCCATTTCGGCCCCTACTTTGGCGGGCTGGCCAAAAAGGGCTCCTCCACCGGTGAGAAACATTGGAAACCCAACAAGGATAGGCTTCTTTTAGGCATTTGCAGCTTGGGGGATTAAGAAAGCCAGAGTGATGAAACTAAGAACCATCCAAAAAATTAAAGACCGTCGCATATGCTCCTCCTTTCCAGATGATTATTTATTTGACAGATTGGCGGATATCTTTATTGCCCTTTTCATACCCCCTTTCTCCCATTTTCTTCAACCCATGTGCGCTATTCTTACTAACCTTAGCAAATTCAGGGGTTGAGTCGATTCCAAAGAATTCAACAACCTGCGAAATTACTTTATCTCCCAAAATTAATGAAGTCAAGATCTTTTCACGGCTTGCTTCCTCTTAACTTTTGAGCCGCCACTCTATTCGTGGCCAGTTGGAAGGGAGGTGAGTCCCGTTCCGGCGGGACAGCATCGGCCGGGAGAAAACGGTTTCTAAACCTACCGCTTCAACTCTGCGGATTGGGGGGAGGAGGCCGGTAATGGATTGAACAGCCCTAAGATGGAAAGAGGAACATCGTATTTTTGTTGACTGACAACGATTTCTTCCTTATACTCTCAACCGCAAAGATGAGTTCTTATCATTCACCTAAAATTGGCCTGACGGCCACTCATTCCCTTCGTCGAAAGTATCGATAACGATTGCTGGCCCAGCGCCAGGACATGATATGGGCTGTTGGAAAAGTGATGCCCTGGCCGGGCAGGCCGGATAAGCCGGCCAAAACCTGTCAAACCTGAGGAGAAACACAAGTGATTAAAATCGCTTCCATGGTTGGCACGCCGGATTTGGAAACCCCCACCCTGGCCGCTTACAGCGGCGACCTGCCAGCGGCCTTGGCGAAAATCGCCAAGCTGGGCTACGACGGCGTGGAGTTGATGACCAAAAAGCCTTCCAAGTTAGACGGAGCTGCCATCCGGCGCCTACTGGATGAGCACAACCTGAAGTTGGCCCAGTTGTGCACCGGGCACGTCTGGGGCGAAGACAAACTGGGCTTGGTCAACGCCGACGCCACCCTCAGCCGCGAGGCCATGGAGCGGCTCAAGGAATTCGTGGACTTTGCCGCGGCGTATTTTGAGCCAGGGCTCCCCGTCAATATCGGGCGATCGCGCGGGCAAGGCGATCCGGCCCAGATAGAGAAGAGCCTGGAGGCGTTTGAGGCCGCCTTCGGCGAACTGGCCGACTATGCGTTGCCCAAAAGGGTGCGCCTGACTCTGGAGCCCATCACAGCGACCTTAGTTAAGTTCATCATCACCACCCAGGACGGGGTGGCCATGTGCCAGCGGGTGAACCGGCCCAATTTTGGGTTGATGCTGGACGTGTATCACATGAACATCGAGGACGTGGACATCTACCAGAGTTTTCGTGACGCGAAGGACTGCTGCTGGCTTGTCCACGTTTGCGATAATAACCGCAAGTGGCCGGGAAGCGCCCACCTGGATTTCGCCAAGATCATCGCCACGCTGAATGAAATCGGCTTCGATGGCTTTGTTTCGACGGAGATGCTGCCCTGGCCTGACCCGGACACGGCCGCCCGTTCGGCTATCGAGTCTCTGCGGCGGTTTATCCCCAAGCGATAATCAAAGGGGGGCTTTCCTGACGGTCTACCACTTTTATTCCCCAATCTTTATGGTGGCTCAGGCGAGGATCGTTTAAAATCATCTCCTTTTTTAAGAATACTGCGGATGGCGCGAACGGCGTATACCGGGGAAGCGTACACCTTATCCCGCATATCCGCTTTTACGTACTCCCATCCAGGAGCCATGGAAACCTGGGTAATGATGACCGCTTGACATATCTCGGCAGCCTGGGTAGCGGCTTCTCCTACCTCTCGATAAAACGCCGATGGATCCTGCTGAAGAAGGGGCCATAGATCCCCCTTTATGAATCGCCGAATGGAAATCTCGCGGTTTAGCTGGCGGGCTTTGCCCAGAACGAGGGGCTCAACAGATTTTAGAACCGAATCCGCTGTGGCCAGCAGGGCAATGCTCTTGGCTGATTGGACCACCCATTCCACCACTGGTTCGTCAATCTTGACCATCGGGATGGTGACGAAAGGCGCAAAGTCATCAACCGCAGGCGACAAGGTTGAACAAGTCACCAGGATTCCATCGACACCGGCATCCTGGGCTACCATCGTCATCTGCAGCGCTTTGCGCCGTGAACGGGGGGACAGGCCACCCTCCTGCCGGAAGTCATTGAGGAGGGTTTCATCGAGGAGATGGACAACTTGGGCCTCGGGAAACTCAGTCCGGAATGCCGCTTCCATGGGGCCAAAAACTGCCCGGGTGCTCGAAAGAAGGGCTACCCTGGGCGCTTTCCCGGGAAAGTCAGTTCTAATATTCATCCCTTCATCCCGTTGGTTTCTCGAATGAATCTTGCAAGGCGGCCCCGTCAATCTTATTCGATGCAAATCCCTGCTTTAATATTTTTCCCGCCCTGGGCTATGCTCTCTGCGTTAAGCGATTTTCACAACACTCCTTCAATGGCCAAGGCCCGAATGGGCCAAGCGTCGCACCCTTTTACCCGACAAGGTAATCCGATGAAGAAGAACCTTTCGGTTTTGAGCTGATCCAGGTGAGCAAGCCCTTCGATCAATGGGATGCCTCGGCTCAACAACTCCACATGAGCCGTCATCCGGCCGAGTTCGGAAAAATTTTCCTCGATGTTATAGGAAAAATCCATGGCCAAGAGTTTTATCCCCACCTCTGCCAGCCATCGGGCGGCTGCGTCGGTCATGGAAATTTTCTCGTCGTCTTTGTAGGGGCAATTTCCAATGACGACAATATCTCCTTGGCGAACGCCCTTTTCCCGGAGATATTCAGGGGAAATTTTTGCTTTAGCAGGAAGTTTGGCCAGATTGATAAATACCGCCTCTCCCCACCAGGCCGCTGCAGGGAGGTCGGCAATATCTTTTGCTTCTTTGCCTTCATAAAGGGCGGGAATAAAATGGGAAGGGGCTTCGGCGTGGGTTCCTATGTGCGACATGGTGTCGATGTCATGCATGAACTCCCCGGCAAATATTTTAAAGCGGCGAATTTCCAGCCTCCGCGCTTCCTTTCCCGGTTCCAACACCTTATTCAACTCCACGGTCCGGCCCTTGCTGAGTATTTCAACGATACCCATTTCCTATCCTTTCCGCCCGCCAATTCCCAGGTAGATTTGGCAGGCCTGATTATGATGAATCCGTTTTTCTAAGATTACGTTTATATTGTTTTTTTGTAATATCCGTGAGCGTAATATAGTGGCCCAGACAAGTCAAGAAAAAATGAAAAATTTGAGTAACCCTTCAGTCACGAGTGGCTATGACAGGAATATCGGAGGAACTAACCCTGGCAA
>JASEHN010000649.1 GCA_030018715.1 Thermodesulfobacteriota bacterium
TGCTGGAAAGCATCCAGGATGGAGCCCGCATCTATTGCGTCTTCAATACCCGGGAAAAATTGAAGGAGGCCCTCTCCGGGATCAAGAAACTGGACGAGGGGATTTCGGTAGTTGTAAGCGGCCTCAGCGACCAGGTCCGGGAAATCGCTGCGGAGATCGGGCTGAATCCCCACACCATAAATCTCTCCCTCGGAATTCACGGCCGCACCGATCGCCTCCCTCCCCCGGACATTCGCCAGTTCACCACCATGTGCGGCCACGGGATGATCGCTCCGGCCCTGGTTCGGGACGTGATCCGCCGGGTAAAGCGGGGAAGTCTAAACCTCTGGGATGGAAGCCTGATTCTGGCCGCCCCCTGCACCTGTGGAATCTACAACCCCCATCGTTCCCAGGAAATGCTCCAGGAGCTCGTCCCTCTCTATACGGTTAATCGCTGGTAACCAGGCGGCAAAAGAAAGTTGTTATTGCGAATAGTCCAGCATCGACCAGGAAATCCCCCCAATTCCCCTTGTGCCCAGCAAAGAATGTGGAACACGATCAGTTAATGAAAAAGGAGTGTAGGAGGTAAGGCGCAAGGGACAAGGGAATAATGAAAACGGGCGCAAAATGTAATGGTTTTTTAATCCTTTTCCGTTAATTCAACCGGATCGGCTGCGTTGGAAAAAATCTCTGAGGGTTACTGATTTAGGGTCGAGGTTGATTAAACCGTATTTTTTGGCCCAATCCATTGCTTCTAAAAATTCTTGTACGGTAATTCCGCGGGCGATTTCCGGATATTCATAGGCTTTGTATTCCACGCGGTATTGGGCCATGATGTTCACATAGGTATTCTTGGAAAGGTTTTCGGCCACCCACTTCACGAATTTTTCCGTCCCGGCCACCCGGTTGGGCATAACCAAATGGCGGATGATCACCCCGCGCAAGGCATATCCATTCTTGTCGCTCTGGAGCACTCCGACCTGGCGGTGCATTTCTATGATTGCTTTCTTACCCACTTCCGGATAATCGGAAGCTCCGGATGAATATTTCGCTGCCTGATCCGCATCCATATATTTCAGGTCTGGCAAATAGATGTCCACGATGCCGTCCAGGATCTTCAACATCTCCACCCGTTCGTAACCGCTGGTATTGTAGGTCAGGGGAATCCACAACCCTTTCTTCAAGGCAATGCGCGTGGCATTGATAATGTTGGGCATGACGTGGGTGGGGGTGACTAAGTTAATGTTGTGGCAGCCCATCTTCTGGAGTTTGAGCATCATGTCCGCCAGCTCTTCATCCTGAAATTCCTTCCCCCTTCCCTCATGGGAGATCGGCCAGTTCTGGCAGAAGATACAGCGGAGGTTGCAGTTGGAGAAGAAAATGGTGCCAGATCCATTTTCGCCCACTAACGGCACTTCTTCACCAAAATGGGGGTTATAGCTATAAACCATGACCTTGGCCGGAGCCCGGCAGTATCCCCTTTCGCCCTTTTGCCGGTTCACCCCGCACTGCCGGGGACACAACTGGCAACCCTGGAAGATGCTGTAGGCTTGTTTGATCCTCTGATCGAATTTTCCTTCTTTTTCTAATTTTTCGTATGCTGGGCGCCACCCCTCTGCTTTTTTGGGCGCGGCGTGGAGGCTTACGGGAGAGAAGAGCAGAGAGCTGCCCATGAGGAGAGAACTTCTAATGAAATCCCGGCGCGTGATCTTCATATCGGAACCTCCCTTAAGGAATCAATTAAGGGTTATTTTTTCCATCGGGTTCCGCAATCAAAATGGCGAAAAGAGCGGGGTTATTTCCCTGAATTCCTTAAATGCCCTGGTTTCCTATCTTATTTAAATAATACCATTATTAAGGCATTAAGGCAATGATGATCAAAAAAAATTTTACCCCTTACCCGGCGTAGCCGGAACCAAAATAATTAAAGATTGGAAACCCTAAATCCCAATATTGATGATCTCGTAAAAAGTCGGCAGAAGAGTCATTGCGAGCGAAAGCGAAGCAATCTCGTTTTTATAAGTACTTGAAAATACGGGATTGCTTCGTCGTCCCGCATTGGCGGAACTCCTCGCAATGACGAATCGGCTTTTCCATTTGACTCATGTTGTTGTTAAACACAGCTTATATCGTGGCTCG
>JASEHN010000058.1 GCA_030018715.1 Thermodesulfobacteriota bacterium
CAAAAAAAGAAAAAGAAAAGCAATAAAAAATATAAAATTGCGGGAATGAGGAGAAAAATATCTTGACAGATAAACTCCTGATTCCTATAATGGCGCACAAAGTCTTTCCCTATTGAAAGAAAAATGTATACAAAGATATATGAACAAAGGAGAGAGTGGACATTGAATACCTGGATCCCGAAATCGATTGGGATGGCCGTAGAAGAGGCGGGGCAGCTTTATCCGGAATGGGAATTTCTGGTAGTTCATGACCAGCGGATCACCTACCAGGAACTCTCCCGGCGGATAAAACAGTTCTCCAGGGGGTTGTTGGCTGTCGGGGTGAAGCCCGGGGAGAAGGTGGCCATTTGGCTACCCAATGGGATCGAGTGGGTAGTTGCCGTATTCTCTCTGGCCAATATCGGGGCCATTTTCGTCCCGGTCAATACCCGCTTCAAAGCGGATGAATTGGAATATATTCTACAACAATCCGATTCTACCACCTTCATTCTATCCGACCGGTTTCAAAAGACGGAATATCTGGAAATATTTCGGCAGCTTTGCCCCGAACTGTACACCTCTCAACCCGGAGGCCTGCATTCCCCGCGAATCCCCGGTTTAAGAACGATTATCTGCGTTTCCGAAAAAGCCCTGCCCGGAGCTTATTCCTTCCAACGCCTTTATCAGATGGGGAGCGAAATTAACCTGAAGCCGGTGGAAGACGCAGTGGGCCCCCATCAAACCGTGAGCATTCTCTATACCTCCGGATCCACTGCTTTCCCGAAGGGGGTTATGCTTACCCATAACAATATCCTGAGGAATGGCTTTGAAATTGGCGAGCGCTTAGGGCTGAATGCAGAGGACCGCTACTTCAACCCATGTCCTTACTACCACAATGCTGGATTGGTGGATGGGCTGCTGGCCGCTCTCACCCACGGAAGTTGCAACGTGACGCTGTCTTCCTTCGACGCCCGGGAATCTTTAGCCGTCATGGAGCGGGAGCGGTGTACGGCTGTGGGTGGGATCCAGACTATGTATGTAAAAATGATGGAAGAGCCGGGCCTGGATCGGGAAAAGTTATCCCTGCGGACCGGCTGGACCACCGGCCCTCCTCAGACCGTCCGGGATATCTACGAGAAGATGGGGGTAAGCGGGATTACCAACCTCTATGGGATTTCTGAAGCTTCTCCCTGCTGCTCGATATCTGATTGCCTGCATGACTCGCTGGAAGACAGAATGAATCGAATGGGAAAACCATTGCCCGGCGTAGAGATGAAGATCATTACCCCCCAAACCGGGGAGCCCCTCTCCCCGAACGAGAAGGGAGAGATCTGCGTTCGCGGATGGAACCTGATGCAGGGCTATTATAATAAACCCGAGGAGACCGCCAAGGCCATCGACTCCGAAGGGTGGCTCCATACCGGCGACCTGGGTTTCATCGATGAAAAAGGCCTGGTCTTCTTCATGGGCCGTATTAAAAATGTGGTCCGCAGCGGGGGAGAGAACATCTCTCCTGAAGAGGTGGAGAATTTCATCTTCCGGCACCCCAAAGTAAAACACGTAGAGATCGTCGGACTGGCGGATGAAAAATGGGGCCAGCGGGTGGTGGCCTGCATCGAATTGAAAGATGGCATGGAGGCTACCTCCGAGGAGATAATTGGTTTTTGCAAAGAAAGAATGGCCAACTTCAAAGTGCCCAAAGAAGTTCATTTCGTTACCGACTGGCCCATGACCGGAAGCGGCAAGGTGCAGAAATTCAGGCTCGTAGAAAGCCTGCTGGAGAAGCAGGGGAAGAAGTGAATTCATCCCGGCAGAATCCTCGGCCCCTTTCGGATTTTAGCCAATTTAATTGTATAGGAAATTCCTTTTTTCAACTTTAGGCTAACCTGCAGCTGGATCACTTTAGGCGTTTGACATATTCTTTACTTTTTTTAATCATGGTTTTAAAACTCTGTGATCTCTGTGCCCTCTGTGGCTAATTTAAAACTTATTTTTTTCGAGGAAAAGGGATCAAATGAGTAAGGTCGTGACTATGAAAGAGGCCATCGCAGAATACATTAAGGATGGCCAGAGTATTTTGATCTCCGCTTTTTCCATCAATCAGGGATACGCTTTTGCCCACGAGATCATCCGCCAGAAGAAAAAGAACCTGACTCTCATCCGCAGCTCGGGGGACATCCTGGCCGATCAGATGATCGGGGCCGGATGCGTCGGCAAGGTGATATCCCCATATGTGTGGAACCCAACCGGCCCCTCCTCGGCCTATTGCTTCCGCCGGGCCATGGAAAAGGGAATTCCCCACAAGGTTGAGCTGGAGGAGTTCTCCTTCGGGGCCTTCTGCATGGCCATCTACGCCGCCGCTCATGGGTTGCCCTTCATGCCCACCTACCCGCTGGAAGGGACCGGAATCTTCCAGCACCGATCCATCCTGGGTGAGGACAAAGTGCGCGTCATTGAATCGCCCTTTTCCGGGGAGAAGGTCTGCCTGGTCAAACCTCTGATCCCCGAAGTTTGCCTGGTTCATGTCCAGCGGGCGGATGCGGAAGGGAATGCCCAGATGTGGGGGCCCCTGGGAGACGTTCGGGGCACGGCCAATGCGGGCAAGAGGATCATCGTCTCTGCCGAAGAGATCGTTGACCAGGCAATCATTCTGAAGGAGCCCTACAAAACGATCGTCCCCGGGTTCCGAGTGGCAGCGGTGGTGCACGAACCATGGGGCGCCCACCCCTCCGACGTCTTTGAACACTATTACCGGGACATCTGGTTCCAGGCCGGTTACGCGGAGGCCTCGAAAACCGTGGAGGGGTTCCAGAAATTCATGGACGAATGGGTCTACGGGGTGGAGAACCGGGCCGAATACCTCAAGAAGCTGGGAACCAAGAAGCAGGAAGAATTGCGCTGGAGGGGCCAGGATAATGGAAAATTTCATTCCCTTTGAAATGATGATCCTTACAGCGGCCAAGCAGATCCAGAATGGAGATGCCCTCTTCGTCGGTTTTCATTGGCCCATGGTGGCCTCCCGGGTCGCCCGCCGCCTCCATGCACCGGACATCTACTGCGTGTATGAAGGGGGTGGGATAGAGCGGACCTACTGCCCGGTTATGCCCAACACAGGAGCCGACTTAATTCTGAGCCCTCATCTGGCCTTTGCCGGGGAGACTTATGAAACCCTCTGCGGGTTTCTGGCCGCAGGGCATTTGCTGATTTCGATGATCGACGCCCCCATGGTGGACCGGTTTGGAAACATCAACTCCACCTGCATTGGCCCTTACCAATGCCCCAAAGTTAGGCTGGCCGGCTCCGGCGGGGCGGCAGACCTCGGGGCCAACTCGAGAAAACTCTTCATGCTATCCGACCGGACGACCAAAGATGGCTTCCCGGCCCGGGTGGATTACGTCACCACCCCGGGATACCTGGACGGATACGACTCCCGAATTCGCGCGGGCTTTCGCCCGGATACCGGCCCGGAAATGATCATCTCATCTCTGGGGGTCTTCAAGTTTGATCCAGTCTCCAAGGAGGCCTATCTCTGGGGAGTCTATCCCAACGCTGATGTGGAGAAGATCAAAGCCAGCGTAGGATGGGAGCTCAAGGAGGCCGATAAACTCACCGCCCTCTCTACGCCCACGGCTGAAGAAATCAAAGTAGTGCGGGAGGAGCTGGATATTGCCAAATCCAGGTTATGGAAAATCCCGGGCCGTCAATGAACTATTAACCGCAGAGGACTCAGAGTTTAAAAAGGGCTAAAGGCGCAAGGAATAGGGCTTAAGGCTAAAAACGATAAAACTTCATACTGGGAACTTTGGGCTTGAGGTTTTGAACCTGAAACTTGATTGTATAGGAAATTCCTTTTTTCAACTTTAGTCCGCCTTAGGCGGATCACTTTAGACGTTTAACACTTATTCTTTACTTTTTCTTAATCATTGGTTTAAAACTCTGTGATCTCTGTGCCCTCTGTGGCTAATTTAAAACCTGAAACTTGTAACCCTTTAAGAGGGAGTGTGTATGAATTTCCAAAATATCATCTTTGAGAAGGATAAAGGAATCGCCAAAATCATCATCAACCGGCCGGAGAAGCGCAACGCCCTCAACCGGGAGACCCGGATGGAGATTTTGGAGGTCCTGAATCAAGCCCGAAAGGATGAAACTGCCCGGGTGCTGATTTTCCGAGGGACGGGAGAAGAATCTTTTATTGCCGGGGCGGACGTCAATGTCCTCAAGCCTCTTTCTCCCCTGGAAATGTTTCATTACATGAACCACTTGGGCCAGCAGCTTTACAACGAAATCGACCGGTTTCCCATTCCTACGATTGCCCTGATCAACGGCCACTGTTATGGGGGCGGGGTAGAGTTAGCCCTGGCCTGCGACATTCGCATCGCCTCCGAAAACGCTAAGTTCGGACAGACGGAAATTCTGCTGGGATTCATTCCCGGGGGAGGAGCCACACAGAAGTTGCCGCGGCTCATCGGGTCCGGACTGGCTAAAGAGCTGATATTCACCGGGAAAGTCATCGATGCCCGGGAAGCGGAAAGGATCGGGCTCGTCAACCGCGCGGTTCCCCTGAAAGATCTGGATGGGGAAGGACTGGCCATTGCGGAAAAAATCTGCTCCCTTTCTCCCATTGCCATCCGCCTCTGCAAGGAGGCGATTAACCATTCAGCCCAAACTGCCCTGAATCCGGGCTTGGCTTATGAAATCATGGCGGAGACGCTCTGTTTTTCCACCGAGGATCATTTGGAGGGGATACAGGCCTTCCTCGAGAAGCGGAAAGCCGAGTTCAAGGGGAGGTAAAGGGATGGTATCGGTGTTTTCTCAAGAATTGAAACGCGTGATCACCAGCGGCAAAGTATATGACCTAGGGCAAACCTGGTATCCTGGAATGCCCCATCACCCGTTGCATCCTCCCTTTGTCTTCGGACTGGCCCGCAAACACGGGGATGTGTTGTATGAAGGAGGCGGAAGTTCGGCCAATGACTTATTTGCCTTCGGTGGGCATACGGGAACCCATCCGGCCCATTGCCATCCGGTAAAAAGATCTTGGTATTGAATCTATTTTTTCCACGTGGACGATAAGCGGCCCCTTTCAGACTTGACATTACCAATTGGTGAGAATAAAATTCGACAGTAAATGCTTAACCAGAAATATTACTGAAAAGGAGGAGAGGACATGAAACACCGAACATGGATTCTTTTGATTGTTTTTTCCTTGGCCTTGACCGTAGGGGCATCTGCCTGGGCTGCAGACCCCAAGGAGTTCAGGATCGGGGCGATTCTGGCTATGACCGGGGCCGGGTCATGGTACGGGGAGGTCATGAGTCAGGGAATCTTGACCGCTATGGATGAGATCAACGGCAAGGGAGGAATCGATGGCATCAAATTCAAAGTGCTCATCGAGGACCACCAGAGCGGATCGGGAGCAGCAGCGATCAGTGGCTTCAACAAATTGGTCCACGTGGACAAGGTCCCCTTCAGCTTTACTTCCTACACCGCGCCGACCCTTTCCATCATTCCAGTGGCCAACGAGAAGCATGTGCTACTTCTCAACGGCGGAGCCGTGGGCCCCAAGCTGGTGAAGGCCAGCCCCTACCTTTTCAATAACCGCATGCTGGCGATGATGCACGGGGTGGGATTAATCGAAAGGGCCAAAGAACGAGGTTTTACTAAGATGGCCGCACTCTTCTGGAATGACGACGCCGGCCTGGGCACCCACAAATATGTAGAACCCCGCTGGAAGGCCATGGGGGGCACCATCGTAGCGGCGGAAGCCCACCCCGTTGGAACCACCGACTATAAGCCCTATCTCTCCAAAATTATGGCCGCCAACCCAGATTTTCTGGCCCTGTGGCAATGGGGAAAGGATTGGGGCATTGCCGTAAAACAGGCCCGGGAGATGGGATTTGACAAACCCATCATGGGAATAGAGTTTACCCCGGACGCGGCCAAGCTCGCGGGGGCCACCGCTGATGGTTATGAGGCGGTCACCGATTATTTCGAATCCAAGGGAGATGACCCCTGGACGAAAAGGTTCGTCGCCAGTTACAAAGCCAAGACCGGCAAAGAACCGGAGTTCTATGCCGCCAACTACTACGAAGGGGTCTATATCCTGGCTGAGCTGATCAAAAAGGCGAAAGCCAAGGGAGGGGACTGGTGGAATGGGAAGGCCCTCCGGGACGCTCTGGTGACGATCAAGAAGTTCCCCAGTGTATACGGAGGAGATGTAGAGTTCAACCCGGAAGATGGGACCTGCAGGAAGAAGACGGCTCTCTTTGTAGTTAAGGGGGGAGAGCGCGTATTCCAGAAATATATCGAGATCAAATAAATAATCTATTCACCGCAGAGAACGCTGAGATGATATTCAAATCAAATTTACAAAAAACGTAACACTTTAGCTATTTGAAAACCATCCCGAACAGGGTGATTTGGAAGGGCGTCATTCCTGCGAAAGCAGTCCGCCTCAGGCGGGCAGGATTTTTCCCAATGGGTTCTGGATTCCCGTTTTCACGGGAATGACAAAATGTAGACTTTTTTCAAAGGGCTAAAGTGATACATTTTTTCAAATTCTCTGCGTTCTCAGCGTGCTCTGTAGTGAATGCTGATGTAGGGGTTTTATGGATCTTTTATTGCAACTTACCATAAATGGGTTATCAATGGGAAGTATCTATCTTCTCTTGGGTATCAGCTGGGGGCTGATCTTCGCCGTGACCCGGACTTTCCACTTTGCCCACGGAGCGACTTTTGTAGTGGCGGCCTACTCGGCCTACTTCTTCCAGCAGTTAGGTTTTTCTTTAATCCTGGCTGCAGTCGGGAGCGTTCTGGCAGCGGTCCTTTTTGGAATGGCTGTTGAAGGGATCCTTTACCGCTATCTACGAAAAGCCTTTGCCAGCCATCTGGTTGTCTTTGTGGCGGCTATCGGAACTTTGATTACCGTGGAAAACCTGATCGCCATGGGGTTCGGAACAGACGTCAAGACCCTGGAGGGATTTCCGATAAAAGTGATCAAAATCGGTAAGGTAGGGTTCAACAATTTGCATGTGGTCATGTTCGCGACTGCAGGGATTCTTTTTTTCTTGTTGATGCTCTACCTCCATCGAACCAAGACAGGAAAAGCCTTGCGGGCCGTGATCAGTAACCCGGAAATGGCCGAGGTGATTGGCATCGATACCCGAAAATATTTTCTCCTGGCCTTTGCCCTGGGGTCTCTTCTGGTTGCGCCGGCAGCTTTCCTCGTGACCATCGAAAGAGGAGCTACGATCGACCTGGGTCACTGGGCCATTCTCTACGCCTTCATGCCGGTGATCATCGGAGGGATCGGCAGCCTACCTGGTGCAGCTCTGGCTGGGCTTATCATCGGGCTGGCCGAATCCATCGGCATCTGGAAGATTTCTTCCCAGTGGCAGGTGGGCATTGCCTTCGTCGTCCTGGTCGCGGTCATGATTTTGAAACCCACTGGGCTTTTCGGCTTCCGGGTATACAGGGGCAAGATATAATCTTGCCAATCATAGCTCCTGACTTGTAACCCGTATCTCGAGACTTGAAACCCGAAACTCAGGCCTTGTTTGAGGGTTAGAACTCTATGGACTATATCCTCCACATTTTAATCATGATCGCCATCTACGCGATCCTGGGTTTATCCTTCAACCTTATCCTGGGATACACCGGCCTTATCTCCATGTGCCATGCGGCTTTCTTCGCCATCGGGGCTTATACTTCGGCTCTCCTATGTGTCCATTTCGGAATGAATTTCTTGCTGGGGATCGTGGCCGGAATGATTGTCACCGGGGTGATCAGCCTGCTGGTGGCCATCCCGGCCATTCGGGTGCGTGATGAATACCTCATCGTGACCACCCTGGCCCTCCTGATGATTGTTTATACCGTTCTAATGAACTGGATTGACCTAACCCGGGGTGCGGCCGGCCTGTCCGGCATTCCCCGTCCCTCCCTTCTGGGCTATCAAATTTCGACCCCGGCGGCCTTTGTTCCCCTCCTGTTCGGGTTCGCCGGCATCGTTTTTCTAGCGTGCTGGCGAATTGTCCATTCTCCCTTCGGGAGAGTCTTGCGGGCAATCCGGGAGGATGAAGTGGCCACCGAATCTCTGGGCAAAAACGTTCGGGCTTTTAAGATATGGATTTTCGTAACCGGCGGAGCTCTGGCGGCCATCGCCGGAAGCCTGTTCGCCCACTACATGACCTACATCAGCCCCGCCAATTTCACCATCAATGACACCATCCTCATCTTCGCTGTGATCATCATCGGCGGGGTCGCCAACTCCTGGGGGCCGGTGGTGGGGGCCTTCATCCTGGTCTCGGTCATGGAAGCCCTCCGTTTTATGGAGATTTCCCCGACCATCGTAGGATTCGCTCGACAGATTGCCTACGGCGCCATCCTGATTCTCTTCATGTGCTTCCGGCCCCAGGGGTTTCTGGGTGGAGGACCTGCTTATCCGAAAAAAGAAGGGGAAATCCCCGATTCGTCTGCCAGGAAAAATGAGAGGCTTTCCTCCCCGGAAGGAGCTGGAAGCAGAGTTTCCGGCCTTTTTCAAGAAGCTTCCGGGCCCAGGATCTCCAAATCCCTTCTTCGGTTGAAGGGAGTAAGCAAAAACTTCGGCGGGCTCAAAGCGGTCAACCAGTGTACAATAGATTTGGCCGATGGAGAAATCGTGGGTCTCATCGGCCCCAATGGAGCCGGGAAGACCACCCTGTTCAACATAATCACGGGCTTCTATTCCCCCGAAACTGGGTCGGTTCATTTCGCCGGGAAAGACATCTCGGCCCTTCCCGCCCATCGCATCACCCACCTGGGCATCGCCCGCTCCTTCCAGAATTTAAGGCTCTTCCACAACATGACGGTACTGGATAACGTCCTGGTGGCCCGACCCCGGCAGACCGGGGAGAACCTGATCTGGGCTTTCCTGCGCTTCGGCCAGATTTCCCGCGAAGAGAGAGAGAATCGAGAGAAAGCCCGGGGTTATCTAAAATTTGTGGGATTGGACGATAAGGCCGACGAGCTCGCCGGGAATCTTTCCTATGCCGAACAGAAGCTTTTGAGCCTGGCCCGTCTCCTGGCCACCGAAGCACGGCTGATTCTTTTGGACGAGCCGGCATCGGGCCTGGACCAGATGGTCATGGAGAACCTATTCCCCCTGGTAAAAGACCTGGTGAAATACGGCAAGACGATCTGCATCGTGGAACATAACATGGAAGTCATTCGGGCTATGGCGGATGAAATTGTCTTCCTGAATGAGGGCCAAGTTCTTGCCCGGGGGACACCAGACCAGATCATGAAAGCGCCGGAACTGGCGGAGATTTATTTCGGGGGGTAAAAAAGAAAGACGCAAGGTCCAAGGTAAAAGGCAGCTCACAGCTCACAACTCTCGCTTGAATGGAAGAAACGATGATTCTTGAAGTTAAGAATTTAGTTGGGGGATACCAGAATAAAAGAGTCCTCCATGGCCTTTCTTTTAGCATGGGAGATGGAGAGGTGGTGGGGACGATCGGGCACAATGGGGCTGGCAAGACGACACTCCTAAAATCCCTCTTCGGCCTTCTTCCTCCGTGGGAAGGCCAAATTCTTTTTCGTAGCCATGACATTACTGGCCGGAAGCCGGACTCCAATGTCAAAGAGGGGATTGCTTACATGCCTCAGGGGCAGGGCCTCTTTCCGGACCTGACCGTTATGGAGAACCTGGAAATCAGCTGCTTCGGCCTGGACCGGAAGACTCTGAAGAAGCGCTCCCAGCAGGTTTTCGAGCTGTTTCCCATCCTGGAAGAACGGAAAAGGCAGAGGGCCGGGACGCTGAGCGGGGGAGAGCAGCGCATGATGAGCGTAGGTTTGACCCTTATGCACGAACCCACGCTCATGTTTTTAGATGAACCTTCCTTGGGCCTGGCCCCTCGCATCGTGCAACTAGTCATGGAAAACATCATCGAGATCAACCGCCGGTTTAAGAATTCGATTCTTCTGGTGGAACAAAACTTCGAGCAGGTAAAGCGGGTAGCCGGGAAGATCATCGTCATCAAGCTGGGCCAGATCGTGTTCTCGGGCATTTTAGATCCTGCGCTGGATAAACGAGAATTGTGGAAGTACTTCTAAATACTTATCCACCGCAGAGAGCGCAGAGAACGCGGAGATAAGGAAAGAGCTCATCTAATAAAGACCAAGAACAATTCAAAAAAATTTGAATATTCTATCTGGATTTTTGCTGAAAGCAGATCATGAATTGCTTTAGGAATTTACTAATCATTTTACATTTTCCTCTGCGGTCTCAGCGTGCTCTGCGGTAAATAATTTTTTTAGAAGGGACCGTATGAAAATCACCCAGATCGAAGCGATTCCTTTCAAAATTCCTTACCTTACTCCTTTGAAGTGGGGTCTGGCGGGCTATCTTGAGGCCGCGGAACATGTTCTCGTCAGAGTTCATACAGATGACGGAATCATCGGCATAGCCGAGGCCACCCCCCGACCCACGATTTATGGGGAGTCCCAAGCCTCCATTCTCTATGCCATCAAAAACTGGTTTGGGCCCATGGTCATCGGTCTAGATCCCAGCCATACTGAAAAAGTCTGGGCCAAATTCGACACCATTCACTGGAATCCTACCGCCAAAGGAGCGATCGACTTGGCCTTATGGGATGCGGCGGCCAAAGCCCGGGGACTTCCACTTTGGGAAATCCTGGGAGGCTCTTCTGACCGCCTTCCCGTGAGCTGGATGCTCGGCATGCGCTCCATTTCCGAAATGATCCAGGAAGCGATGGACATGCGGGCAAAAGGATTTAAATCCTTCAAGGTCAAGGTGGGAATCGATCCCGGGAAGGACATCCAGGTCATTAAATCACTGCGAGAGAGTATCGGGCCGGATGTATTGATTTATGCCGACGCCAATATGGCCTATGATGTTTCCACGGCCATTCGTACGATTAAGAAGATGGAAGAGTACGGGCTTGCTTTTATAGAAGAGCCGATTCCAGTGTGGAACTGGAGAGGAAGGAAAAAGGTTGCCCATGCCATATCCATCCCCATCATGGGAGATGAGAGTGTCTTTACCCCCCAGGATGTGGCCCGGGAGATCGATCTCGGGGCCATCGGGATCATAAGCATCAAGACTCCGCGCACAGGTTACACGCTCTCGCTGAAAATTATTCACCAGGCTGAAATGGCCGGAATTCCCTGTTTGATGGGCACCCAGGCCGAGACCGGGGTTGGAACTTTAGCCAGCGCTCATTTTGGCGCTGCCCGCCGAAATGTTTCCTACCCCAGCGAGATCTCCTTTTTCTTAGGCTTGAAGGATGATTTACTCGCCGAGCCGATTTCTCTAAAGGACGGGATCATTGAACTGCCTAAGCGCCCTGGAAATGGGGCAATCCTTGATGAGGAGAAGATTAAAAAATACCGAATGGATTAATTAGCTCATAGCCCATAGCTAATGTTTTTGTACTATGAGCTATCAGCTAAGAGCTATTCGCCAAATGGAAAGGATCATTGGATATGGATTTTGAACTTTCCCTTGAAGAAAAAAAATTACAG
>JASEHN010000650.1 GCA_030018715.1 Thermodesulfobacteriota bacterium
TTGTGCTATGTCAAAGATCTTTAAAGCCCGCACCGAAGGTGCGATATGTTCAAAAATTACTCCCCTGTTACAGAAACCTTTACCACGACTTTCATGACCGGCTGAGGACTGGAAACTGCAATGCCCGGCATATGGGCGTCCTGGGGAGCCAGGATTAGGAACGTTCTGGCGCGAATTGTGAAAAAATTTCCCTGGCCTTCGAGCGTTAGAAAGTCTTTGCCCTCGTCGTAATCGATAGCTTTCAAATCCTCAAGATGGGAGTATCCGAAAAGCTCCAGGCCCTTGAAAACATACTGGAGGTCCATGTACTTTCGATGGGCTTCCCAGCGTCCTTTTTCTTTCAATTTTGTCTCATACTGCTGGACAAGAGCAAAGACATGGGAGCCGTCAATTTCATACTTCCCCGGTTCAATCTTGGAAAAGTCTGTATTCTTCAGGTAATCAAAGGCAGCGGCCAGTCTTTTGTTTACTCCATAATACATCGAGGCGTTTTCTATCCGATCAATAATCATTGGCGTTTCCCTCCTTAATAAAGTGGCGCAAGGGTTATGGGTCAAGGCAAAATAAACAAGGCAAAAACCAAAACGAACATTAGACTATAACGCCAGATGCTCTTTGCACTTTGCTTTGCTAAATTTCCCAGGCCGCCCTGGCTCCTTCTTCCGTGGCTTCTATAATCCGGCGGGGCTGGCGGGCGTCGCCGATCACAAAGTGGCGAATCCCCCTGGCCTGTAAAAACTGCTGGAAATCATCCCGGGGTTTCAGGCCGACGGCAATTACTACCTGGTCTACAGGAGAAAGCACCTGTTCGTGGCCTTCGCTGAAGATAATCACGGAGCCTTCTGCGATTCTCTTCACTTCAGTGTTGAAATGAAGCTGGCAATTTGCATCTCTTAAACGTTTATGCAGCATGTAGCCATGGGAGGTGATCTTAAGAACCGGTGAACGCTTGAGGGTTTCGACTATTGTTACCTGAGCCCCCTTCTCACATAAAAAGTCCGCAGTCTCCATGCCGATCAGTCCCCCGCCAATCACAACAGCATTCTTCTGGGGAGCAACCTCGTCTGAGAGAATCTGCCACGCATCACAAACCAGGGGAAGGTCAATACCGGCAATGGCTGGGCAGAATTTTTCTCCCCCCCCGGCCAGGATAAGGGCATCCGGGTTTCCATCTTCAATCGTTCGCTCAGTCACTGTAGTGCATGTGTGAATGGTTACTCCCATCTTTTTAACCTGGGAAATAAGCCAATCGCTCCATTCCCCATAGTTGCTTTTGCAGGGTGGTTTACAGGCAAAGCGCAATTGGCCGCCAGGTATTTCTTCCTTTTCATAAAGGGTGACATTGTGGCCAAGCCTGGCCGCTTCATAGGCTGCGGTTAATCCGCCGGGACCTGCACCCACGACCCAAACTTTTCGGGGCTTTGCCGCCGGGCCTTTAGGGTATATGGTTTCCTGGCCGGTTTCCGGATTTATGGCGCAGCGAATATTCCCTTCTCCCAGGATCAACCGTTCAATACAACCCTGATTACAGGCAATGCATTTGCGGATTTCCTTGGGGCGGCCTTCCCGGACCTTTAAAAGAAAATCAGGATCGGCTAAAAACTGGCGTCCAAAAGCCACCAGGTCAGCTTCACCGCGGCCGATCACTGCATCGGCCAGGGCCGGATCTGAAAATCGACCCACGGCAATCACGGGTACGCTGACAATCTCTTTGACTTTCTTTGCCCGCCAGACATTAAATCCTTGTTCGTATTCCGCCGGAGCGCTGGTGATGCCGCCCGGGCTCCCGTGCGTTCCGAGAGAGGCATGAATCACGTCTGCTCCGGCTTTCACCAGGTTCGGGAGTATCGACTGGATTTCCTCGATGGTGTATCCCCCCTTGATACACTCCTCAACAGATAGGCGCAAGGACATGGGAAAATCACTGCCAACGCGCCTGCGCACTTCCTGTAAAACTTCTACTATAAACCTACTGCGGTTGGACAGGCTCCCGCCATATTCATCCTCGCGCTGGTTCGAAAGAGCCGACAGGAACTGGGTTAAGAGATAACCATGCGCCCCATGAACCTCCACAGCATCAAAGCCTGCTTCCCGCGCGCGGAAAGCCGCGG
>JASEHN010000059.1 GCA_030018715.1 Thermodesulfobacteriota bacterium
TAAAATAAGGGCTCTTGGCCCAGGAAGAAGTAAGTCCTCCTGCCGTTCACTCTATTCATTCTATATCACAATTGTTAGTAGGAGGAAGAAGTCGCCAGAATGACTGGTAATGTCCTTTTGGTCAAATCCCGCCATCCGAAATAATAAGGCCTGACCCTTCTCCTCACGGTCCGATAATCCTTTGTATTAGTCAGGTCCCCGGTTGCATCTTGCTATTTGGCATAAAATTATTTCTTCTCTGAGGTTTTTGTGATATATATGCAAGGAATATAGATCATGTTCAATCCATGCAATCTCAAAGGAGAAGGTCGCATGAAGGATGATCCTGAGTTGCATAAGAACGACGCCTGGTCAGACGACAGTACCTACTCACCCAAGCAAAGACGAATCGGATCCGGCAAGAGCAAATCCCTCCTGATTCTACTGGGAATTCTCCTCGTTTTGATTTTTGCCGGAGGTATCCTTTACTTCCTCAGCAATCGACCCACTGACGGCGAGGCGAGCTCTTTGCAGTCAAAGGTGACCGCTCTGGAGGAAAAGATCGCTGGGCTTGAAAAACAACTCGCAGAGCTTCAGGGAAAAATTAGCGCTTCGAGCCCAGACCCAGCCCTTCTTCAGCGGGAGGACGCTCTTGCCCAGAAGGTAGAGGCACTGAAAAAACAAAAAAAGCCAACAGCCGAATCAAAAGCAAAGCCTTTTCCTCCCTCAAAACCGGCGGTCTCGACTGAAAAACAATACCACACGGTTCAGAAAGGAGAAACTCTCTACCGGATCAGCAAAAAATACGGGGTCAGCGTGGAAAAACTCCGAAAACTGAACAATCTGTCTGCGGACCAACCGCTTCGTATCGGGCAAAAGCTTCTGATCTCACCTCGAAGTTAGTAATCATATAGTGTCCGACATGAAGAAGTAAGGATTATCAAGAACAATGGCCGTTACTGTAGTTTACCCTCCCCCTCATCTTTCGAATGCCAAAAAGTCAAGCCCCATTTCCCTCTTTCCATAAATCCTCCAGAAGGTTTGAGTTCAGAGTGGATGAAAATATAAATTTAAAACGGGTTTACTTTAAGGCAAGAAGAAGCTACTGAATTTTAGCAGGCTAAGAAATGCTTTCAAGCGGGTTTTTTTGTCTTCCCTATTTGTCAATTTTTTAACATATTGTTCACAGGAAACCACAACATCTTGTGGGTGCTTTCAGACCCTTAAAAGTTCGGACAGCTTGCCAAGAAAGAAACCCGCTCCAGGAGATAGCCAGCCGCAGATATCTTTTCGAAATCATAACTTTTTACTTCTTGAAAAACACCACATCGATAGCAGAGGTAGAACCTCATACTTTAATAAAACTTAGGTTTCACCTACAAGTCAATACGGAGAACCATGGGGAAGAGTTGAAAATTACGGATTGAAAGCGTTAACGGCGCTCTTACCCCGCTGAGGTTGAGCGGCAGCGAAACCTCAGTCGGGATTGAAGGGCTTGTTAGGGCGACTGAAGTTGTGCGCTATTGTTGTGGCAAAATATTAGCTCCCAGGACGAATTGGTTCAGGAACAACCGGTGACGGACCCCATAATTCTATGCTTACATTTGTTGTATATACTCTTAACTCATCAAATATTTGCTGAATGTCTTCATTAGACTGCCATGCTGCCCACGATTCCATGTCTATGAATTCGTATGTAGCCACAACTTGTGATGATCCTGTTGCAGGGCGGTACGCCCTAAATTCTACTACAGCAGGCACAGAGAACTCGCGAGGAATTGCGGATTTAGCCCATTTGGTGTAACCGTCAAGCGACTGTGGGAGTATATCCCATTTTAACCACAAATAAGAACATAGCATCCTCCTTTCACCTTCATATTATTAACAGCCCTAACAATTATGGGCCTCCAGACCAAGCGAGTATCAGGGATACGTATGCTGGGCGGGAATTGCCACCTCAGGTAGCAACACTTATAGGAAACATGACCCAGTGCCCGAATACGAGGAAGATGACTTCCCAGGAAGATAACAACCAAGTTTTTTTGGTCCCAATCGGGTGAGCTTACCATTGGGATAGCCAGGGCATCAAATCTTGGCTTTCTGTTGTTATCCCTTCAGGCATTAGGTTTTACTTTTCCCCTTTTCATGCTCCTATTCCTTCCTGGGAATGATTTCTCCTGTCTGCGGATTGATGTATCCACCCCCAACTTTAGGCCAAGCAGCTCCTGTCTTGGGGTCTATTACCCCGCCAAACGTTCCCGGCAAGAACTCGCCCGTTCGTGGATTGACTACTCCTTTTTCCTTGGTTATTGTGGAGGGGCCGGGCGGCGCTGGAGGAGCGGGTTGCGGCGTTGGGCCTGGCTGTATGGGCGAGTAAGGCGGAACAGGTGGAAGGACAAACTGACGCGGAGAAGGTAAGAAGGGGGGAGAATTTTGGGCCATCGCAAGCCCGGTCAACTCCTGAAACAATAGCGTCATCAACACAGACACAGTTATTGTCGCAAGAACAATGAACCTTTTGCCACCCATCCACCTTCTCATTTTGGTCCCTCTATTCTTATATTATAAACCTGTTGCGCTGGTAAGGCAAACGGACTCCGGCTCTCCACGAGGATTATGAATAAGGGGATAGTAGGGTCTGGTGTCAAAATTCAACAAAACATCAATAAAGAACGTAGGTTCAAAGACAACTTATTTAAACAAGCGTCTTATCAGTTGGAGTAAGTAGAACGATTTCCTGCAAAAAAGGCATTCGATTTTTTTTAATTCTTCCATTGTGCGATCACTTTGAAAGCAGGTTCTTCAACCCTATTATCCCAGCGCGTTCAGGGGAAAACTCTCATCCCGGGTTTTATCTGTTCAAACATTCTTAGTCTTTCCATCGCAAGATCAACGCTTTCGTCCGGAACACCGGTCAAAGAGCTATCGCTTTCGATGATTCTTACCCTGTCTTCCAGTCCAAATTTTTGCGCCTCCTGCCGGCACAAACAAACCGATCCTTGAGGAAACGCGGCGATCAAAAAACTCTGGCCTACATTCTTCTGGGCAAGGGCAAATATCAGGCCCGAAAAAGGGCCGATTTCCAGGATGTGCCCATCATAGCGCCCGTAGAGTTCCTCGATCTGCTTTACCAGGTACTGCCGGAGCGCTTCCCAAAGGAGATTGATTTCTTCAAGAAGAGTATCTTTTATCATTTCCCACCTTCCGGTTTCTTCCGGGTTCTAATCGATTACCCGGCCACGTCCTTCCTGGTTTCAATGCTCTTCCTTTAGTTTGGATGCCTATATCATCGTGGCCCAGGTTTCGCCAGAAACGAAAGCATCTTAAAACAATCGGCGCATCCTGGCAGTATCTTTGCCCGGTTCCCGTATCAAACAATTTAGAGTGGTAGGGCCACCCATTAAAAGGCCCCTTCATCTTTTCCATACCTTCCTCTGAGAGAAACATAGAGAACTTCGCATATGATCTCCCTGCGGACACCTTCTTCAGTTTTTTTAAGTAAAACAAGATTCTGAGTTCCCCGTTCAATCACCGGAGCAATCAGCCTTCCTCCTGTCCGGAGTTGCTCTACCAAAGGTGGAGGGATTTCAGGACATGCGGCAGTAAGGCATATCCTGTCATAAGGGGCTAATCCCGGATATCCAAGTCCACCATCCCCTCTTATAAGGATAATATCGGTGTAGCCTGCGTTTCTGAGATTTTTGGTTGCAAATTCAAAGGTCAATGGGTCGAACTCCATGGCTATAACCAATCCCTCTGATCCCACGATTTCCCTGGCCAGGGCTGTTCCATAGCCAGATCCCAGACCGATTTCGAAAAATCTATGGCCTTGACCCAGTCCTAAAGGCTCATAAAAGAGCGGATAACTATGGGGGCAAGAAATGGTTGCCTGCTCCCCTGGAAGAGGGAGAGGTACCTCAAGATAGGCATAATCGCTGTAATTATCCGGGATGAAATCTTCCCTCGGAACCTTCAGCATGGCCTCCCTGATACGTTTGGACTTGAGATATCCCTTCCTGATTAACTGCCTTACTTTCTCGGTTCTTTCAATTGCAAATTGCTCCTTAGTCTTCGTAGGTTTTTTCGGGGGTGGTATGATCCAGCCGGTCATCTCTGCCTCTTTTCAGAGCGTCTGCTATGTTGCAAAATTTCCCTTGAATTCTGGACATCGCAGATTCAATGTTTAATTATATCCTGTCAAGACTCGGGATCAGCCAGTCGCACTTGTCCTGGTGGGAAACGGGGAAATATAAACCTTAGGCGGGCTACTTGCGGCGGCTGAACCAGTTCCTAAGCATCGACCCTCTGGCTTTGAGGGTGTATTTCCGGGCGATTGGATTACAGCATAGTCGGAGGCATCGGCATAAAATCAAATCCTCATTTGGGGGTTTGAAAATAGACCAGAGGACGCCGTTCATTAGCGGTTAAGGGGAGGCCATCTTGAATATCTTTCATTTGGCCACTTTTACCCTATAAGGTTATTGGCGAATAAAGGATTGGCTGAAAACTCGATCAAGGAGACAAAAGGGATCCCAGGTAAAATATTCCCTCATTTTTGTTCAAGCAATCTAAAATATTCTTCTCTCGATATTCCAGCTGTCTTAAGGTTATTCTTGATGATCGAAAGAGGAATTTCATCGTAGGTAGGAATCACAATTGGACGAGGAAGCCCCGGCTTGGTATAGGAACGATGACTTCCTTCCTGCCTGGCAAATTTAAAACCTGCGGCCAGAAAAATCCTTTCAAGCTTTTTCCAGTGAATCGGCGTTATCCGCGGCATTTTCAGACACCAACCACTGCCGAGTGCCTCTCAATCGCCACCCAGAATGGACTGACCCACCTGCCTTCGCTGAATTCATATCCGGCGTCCTGGAGAACTTCTTCCAATGTTCCCATATCTGAAGCAGTGACGAGGAAAAGGTGAACAGCTTCATCCAAAGCCCTTCTGGCCTCCTCGGGTGTTTTTCCCGAGCTCATAATATCTAATGGCATGGCATGGGCGACGAATTGGTTTCCCTCTTTCCAGATTTGAACGGTAAATTCAATATCTTGAGCCCTGCTCATTTCATCCTCCCTTTGAATTCGCGAACTTTATACTAATATAATGATACTCGAAAAATCATAGTCGGTCAAACATTACGCCGGACAAGCTTTTCACATACCAGAGCCGACGGCTGGCCAAGGGTGTCAGCAATTCCACCGTGAACCGGGAAGTAGGGGTGCTGAAGAACCTATTAAACGTCGCGGTGGAATGGCGGCGGCTGAAGACTAACCCAAGAAAAAGGGACGCCCTTAAATAATTCAATTGGCGCAGGGTGGGTTAATACGCAATCTTGGTGGCTGGGCAGAAGCAGAGAAAAGGGGACTTTGGTTATAAAACAACTTACGGAGTTAATGTTAAAGGGTGACTCCGTTTCCACTGCCCCTTTTCGTTTTCGCTGACGGCCTGGTATGATTAATTTTAATCTGGCCGGATCTTGGTCCGGGCAAATTCGGGATAGATCCGTTCCAGCTTTTGCCGGACTACGGTTCTAAGGACAGAGAGTTCCTGTTCTGTGGGGGGAGGGGTCATTTGAACCATGGGCGATAATCGGAGGGTAAACCCTGTATTGGCCTGGATATCCTCCACGGTGGAACCCGGGTTTACGGCATCCAGCGCCCATTCTCCCTTCTTTCCATCCCAGGAGAGTACCGCTTTGGGAGTGACGACCTTGGTGGGGCCTCCTTCGCGATAAACGCTTTCCGGGGTTATTCCGGCTGCGGTGACGAAATCGACCTTCTCAACAAAAGTTCTGCGGGAATGCTCGGTGCGGAAAAGAATAACCCGATGCGCCATATAATAAAGCATGGCTGACCCATAGGCCCCCGGCAGCCTCATCTGCGGGGATTTGTAGTCGCCGAGGACATGGAGGTTAATGTTCCCGTGCCGGTCCATCTGGACGCCGCTAAGGAAAAACAAATCCAATTCACCCCTCTGGGCGAGGAAATGCAGTTCGCTGCTGCCGGCGGGGAAAGGATAATATTCCTTACTTCCCAGGATGATGAGGGTGATGTGGGGGGCTTTAAGCTGCTCAGCCAGAATGCATCCTGCTGCCGGGATGGGTGAGGCCGCTCCCACGCCAATCGTTTCCCAGTCGCGCACTTCCCGGGAAAAGATAACCGCCATCAACTCTTCCGGAGTGCAAACCGTAACCTGATCAGACATTTATTTTCTCCGCCGGAAGTAAGTTCATGACCCCCACCCTTTGCAAATATTCTTGATGGTTCTTTACTCCCGCTACGTATCGCTCCAGATAATTCTTAAAGGTTTTTTCTTCTTGGGCAGCCTGGACGTATTCCCGGAGATGGGCATCATCCAAGCCGTATAAAAGTCCGCAGGAGCAAGGATGGGCCCCCCAGGGAACTTGGACAACCACATCCACATCAATGGCGGGAAGAAAGGTGTCGTTTGGCGCGTCTCGCATCGTGAGCTCTTTATCCGTTAGCTCCTCGGCAGTAACCACTGCCCGCCGGGCAGCCCGGGCCATCATCAGGTCGTCCCGCAGTCCCGGGGTTATGGAATTGCCGAAGCGGTCAGCCTTGAGGGCATGAAAAACAGCCACATCAGGGCGGATCGGCTGGGCTGCCACTACCTTTTCCATAGGGTGAAAAGGGTCGGCAATTACCTTAAGGTCCGGACGATTTTTCAAAATATCCGTCCCCATAAGCCCGCGGACGGCCACAAAGGGAAGGCCCATGGATCCAGCCTGGACCATGGAATACATAACCCCTCAGGTGCTATCCTTCATCTTTAAGCTACCGCAACGTAGGGCCCTCTGAAAGTTAGGGGCCTGACCATATCCACCCAGAGAGCAGTAACAGGTCTCATATTCCGCCACAGCTCCCGCTCCGATGAGGAAGTCCACATTCAAACCCCCTCCCGGCAGGGTGGCCACTCGCAGATTTCTCCGGCCAATCCGCGAAAGCTCCCGCAGAAAGGCCATGGGGGCATTTTCCATGTAGGAGGTAAGTCCCAGCAGGTCCCCGTCTTTGACCAAACGGGCAGCTTCTTCAAGAAATGCGATTTTTTCTTTCATGCCAACCTCTTTTCATTCCAAGGAGCTTAAAACCTTATTAATTCCTATCCTCTAATCTTTTTAATGTCAAGCCCCAAAAGCGAAAGGTAAAGTTTTCGGGTTACGGGTTTCACGTTTGGGCCTTGAAATACCTTAACCTCGCAGCGGAAATTCTGTTATAATCGGGGCACTTACTTTTTTAAAATGAAGAAAGGAGCCTGACATGAGCGAATATTTTTATGCCCTTGACGCCCGCAAACATTATAAAGACCTGATGGAAGCCCAGAAGGATATGTTCCAGGCTTTCCTAAACTTCAATAAGGAGATTTTTGAGAAGGAGAGCGCTCTTTCCAGAAAAATAAAGGAGCTCATCGCCATTGCTGTTGCTCATACAACGCAATGCCCATATTGTATCGAGGGCCACGTAAAAGCTGCGAAAAAGGCGGGCGCCACAAACCAGGAGATCGCTGAAGCCATTTTCATAGCGGCCGCCCTGAGGGCCGGGGGCGCTTTTGCCCACTCGACCATCGCCATGGGCGCGCTGAAAGAGGTTCCTTGACAAACTCTTTTCGATCCGTTACAAACATTAAAAGGAGAAAAATCTTTCCAGTAATCAATTATGGCCAAGCCTAATCGTAATGGATGAGCAACCCATTCCCCGCATCCTGCCCCGGAAGGAGCATACCCTTTCCCGCAGGTCCATCGACTCGGATGCCCTGAAAATCCTCTACCGGCTGCAAGACCATGGTTTTTTGGCCTATCTAGTCGGAGGATGTGTGCGGGATCTTCTGTTAGGAAAATCCCCCAAGGACTTTGACGTGGCCACGGACGCCCACCCTCAGCAAGTTCGGGAACTCTTCCGCAATTCCCGGTTGATCGGACGGCGATTCCGCCTGGCCCACATCTATTTCAAAGGGGGGAAATACATCGAAGTCTCCACCTTTCGCCGGCGGTCAGAGTTTGAAGAAACCAAGGAAGAAAACCGCACCCATTCCGAAAACACTTTCGGCACGCCGGCAGAAGATGCTTTTCGCCGGGATATTACCATCAACGGTATTTTCTACAATATTGCCGATTTTTCTTTGGTGGATTATGTGGGAGGGCTGGAGGATTTGCGCCAGGGAATAATCCGCTGTATAGGGGACCCGGAGGAAAAATTCGTCACTGACCCGGTGCGCATGATCCGGGTGATCCGGCACGCTGCCCGCACGGGTTTTACCATCGAAGAAAAAACCTACCGGTCTTTACTCACCCACGCCGAAAAGCTTAAGCAATGTTCGCCGGCCCGGGTGCGGGATGAATTTCTGCGGGAGCTTCGGGACGGATCAGCCGAAGAATCTATGAAGATGATGATGAAGAGCGGCATGCTCTTTGCGCTCTTTCCCCTCTTCGCCCAACCACTGGCCGCAGCTCAGCAAAAAGAGTTTTTTTTCAAAATCATCACGGTCATCGATGACCTTTGTTTGCCGGGGAAAACTCCAGCGGAGGATTTTTGCCTGGCCCTCTTCATCTTGCCCTGCCTGGAATTCTATTGTCTCCCGGACAGTTTCCCTCCTGGCCGCAGGGGGCAGGCCCTCTTTCAGCAAAGGGTCAGGGAGTGGGTCGCCGAGACCCTGGAGCCCCTGCATTTCACCCGGCAGGCCAAGGAAGCAATCATTCACCTCCTTGGCTCCCAGAAAATATTTCGTGAATTTTTGCCAGAACGACGGCTTCCATTGCGCTTTTTGCGCCAACCTTATTTCCCCCAGGCCCTCCATCTTTTTGAGATTGAAGCCCGGGCCAGAGGGGAAAACTTGACAGGGCTTTCCTGGCAAACCGGAGAAAGGGCCTCCCCGTGGAAGAGAAGAAAAAAGAGGTACCGTCGAAAGAAAAAGAGGTCCTTCTCTCCCGACCAGAAGCCAAAAGAAAATCAAGGGGAGGCCTTCTTAGAGAAATCCGACCTATGAAAGAGCGGATTCACTGGGCCTGGATCATCCTGGCTACCTCCTTTGCTACCGTCTTCACGGCTTACAGCATCCGCTTGAGTTACGGCATCCTCTTGCCGGAAATGATCGTATCCCTGAAGATCACCAAAACCCAGGCCGGGTTCATTGCCAGCTCTTTTTACCTGACCTATATAATTTTTTCTCCCCTCCTCGGTTTTTTAATCGACCGGTTCGATGCCCGCAAGATTCTCGTCCTTTTCTGCTCCATCCAGGCCGGCGGCACATTCCTGATGGGGAAACCCCAATCCCTCCTTGAGGCCTGCCTCTTCTTCGCCATCGTGGGTGTGGGCTCTTCGGCCATGTGGACGCCGGTGGTCACGCTGGTGCAGCGCTGGTTCGGAGTCAAGCGACGGGGGACAGTCCTGGGCCTTCTTTCCATCAGCTACGCGATCGGCTATGGGATCATGGGGTTGGCCCTCCCTCCCCTGGTGGAGCGTTACGACTGGCGGACCTGCTGGTTGATCCTCTCGGGGCTGGCCTTCGCTCTGGTACCCTTGAACGGGTTTCTTATGAGGACAAAACCTCAGGACATGAACCTCAAACCCTGGGGCAGTGAATCTGACCTTGTTCAGGAAAACCCTTCCATCAAGCCTTCAAAGGGGGTTTCCTACCGTGAACTACTTAAGCTGCCAAGCCTCTGGCTGGCAGGAATCGCTTATTTCTTCATTGGATTTACGGCCTACATCACTAACCTGTTCATCGTGACCTATGGGACCATGGAATTGAGGTACCCCTTTGCCCAGGCTGCCAGGTTAGCCAGCGCTATCGCTTTTAGCGGCATTGTTGGCGCCCTCTTCATTCCCATCCTCTCCGATTACCTGGGACGAAAAAAATGCCTGATTCTGATTCACGCCTTTATGTCTGGCAGCATTCTTCTGATTATCTGGGCGGGAGACCACTGGCCAAGTTTATTCCTTACGGTTTGTCTCTTCGGAGTTTTTTACGCTGCGGCCTGGCCGATGTATGCCGCCGCAGCCGCAGATTTTTTTCCCCGGGAAGCTACCGGGACCGTTCTGGGCTTCTGGACCATCTTTTATGGCCTGGCTCTCATCCTGGCTCCCACCCTGGGGGGATATGTTGCCGACCTCACGGGCACCTTTATCTGGCCTTTCTTCATAGCGGCGGCTGCCGGGTTCCTGGGAGCGGCCTTTTTTTCCGGGGTGAAAAAATATGACGAACCCTTCCCAGAGAAAAGCAACAAAAAAGTTGCCTCCAAGAATATTTCTATGCTATAAAAACCGGGGAGGATGATATGAGCAAAAAACGCTTAGCGATGTTGATTGACCTCCGCCGATGCATCGGCTGCCATACCTGTTCGCTTTCCTGCAAGGCGGAACATGAAGTTCCCCTGGGTTGTCACCGCACGTGGGTGAAGCAGGTCGAGAAGGGCCGTTATCCTTATGTGCGCAAAGCTTTCCTGCCCATTGTCTGCAATCAATGTGAAAGGCCCATTTGTTGTACCGTTTGCCCCGTGAAGGCCACCTACCAGCGTCCGGAAGATGGCATTGTCGTGATCAACCCCCACCGTTGTATCGGTTGCCGCTACTGCATGGCCGCCTGCCCTTACAATGTTCGCTTTGTCAGCCCCCGTTATAACATTGTGGAGAAATGTGATTTTTGTCAAAGGCGCATTGACACCGGGCTTTTACCCGCATGCGTAGAGGCCTGCCCCACAAAGGCCATAATGTTTGGGGACCTCCATGATGCGCAGGGGGAATTTGTCCGGCTTCTGGCCACCTCGCCAGTCCAAACCGTGAAACCCGAGATGGGAACCTATCCCCAGACATTTTACATAGATCTGGACGTTGACGCCGTCGGGGCCAAATGAATCGGATGAAAGCGCATAAACCCACGAAGGCCAATGCTTCGAAGAAGCGCCAGGCCTCTTATGAGCAATTTGAGGCCAGCGCCCTCTTTTGCCCCAGATGCCGCCAGGCCGTGCCCGTGCGCAAACGCCTGCTGCTGATTCTGCCGGATGGGGATAAGCACGAATACCTCTGCGCTTATTGCTCTCATTCTCTGGGGACCAAAATGGAATATGAGGAAAGGGAAGTCCGCCTCCTGGTCTAAATTTTTTTCTCCCGCCTATTTTTCATCAATCGCCCCTGACCATTCACCACCGGGCACGCTGAGGGTTCCAAGGAAGGAAGATGGCCTCGTAAAAAGTCGTCACTCCGGTGAAAACCGGAGTCCAGAGGTTTGATAACTTCTTGAAATAACTGGATTCCGGCTTTCGCCGGAATGACGGGGAAAGGGGCTTTCGGACTTTTTACGAGTTCATCAAGAAAAACACACAAGCACAATTCTTTATTAATTATTTTCCCAAATGGTCTAAAATATAAAAACGCTTTCGAACAGAAAACCGGCCAGAAAAACCCGGAAAAGGAAAGGAGGATTTATGCGCAAGAAATTTATCGTTGGCCT
>JASEHN010000060.1 GCA_030018715.1 Thermodesulfobacteriota bacterium
AAGATGAATCCCAACCTGGTCTGGAACATTGAGCAGGGCTTTTCATTGACCCCGCAGCAAATCGTCCAAGCTTAGAAAGAGAGGACTGTGATTTATCAGCAAGTTTGCCAGTTCTTTGAGCATTACGACCTCTTACTCACGCCCACCGTGGCCCTATCGCCTTTCCCTGTCGAAGTATCCTTTCCCAAAGAGATCAACGGCCAACCCATGACCAGCTATACGGACTGGTTCCTGTTGACTTACGCCATCACCATTACCGGACTTCCGGCCATTTCCGTCCCCTGCGGTTGGACTGCCGAAGGATTGCCGGTGGGTCTCCAGATCGTCGGCCGGAGACTGGACGAGACCACCGTTCTCAAGGCAGCGGCTGCTTTCGAAGCCATCGCGCCCTGGCGGGATAAAAGGCCGCCCGTCGAATAAAAGAAAAAAATTGGGGGTGTGAAAGTTAGTATTTAATTTTACAATTGCGTCAAGTACTGAATTCCGTATCGTCCTCTTGTCAAATAATTCCTTCTTTCTCCAATCGTTCCAGTTCCTCCTTGGAGAAGCCCAATAATCCCTCGTAGATTTCCTTGTTATGCTGCCCAAGGAAAGGGGCTGGCCCCGGATATTCTGCGGGAAGCTCAGAAAAGCGGATGGGGAATCCGGCGGCCTTCAATCCGGTTTTGGCACTCAGGGGATGCATCAGTTCTTGAATCATTCCCCGGGACTTCAGCTGCGGATCCTCCAGCACCTCTTTGACTTCCAGGACTGGATCACAAGGGATTTTTTTCTCCCTTAAATTTTTTAAGGCCTCTTCCGTGCTTAAATTGTTGCTCCACTCCGTTACCATCGCCTCCACTTCCTGCGCGTTTTTCAATCGATCTTCAAGATTCTTGAATCGAGGATCCCTTAAACAATCTTCTCTTTGAATCGCCTCCAGAAATATCTTCCATTGGTCATTCGTGTACACACAGATGGCGATATTTCCATCTTTCGTCGGGAATATAGTCCAGGGGACTGCTCTGGGGTTCCTGTTCCCTTGCCTCGTGGGAATCCCCTTGGAGACCAGAAGATCTAAAGCCTCATCCATGATCATGGAGAAGCAACAATCTTGCATGGATATGTCAATCCTTTCCCCCCGGCCCGTTTTTTCCCGCGAGGCCAGCGCGGTTAAAATCCCACTCAGCCCATACAATGCCGGGATCAGATCGCCAATCCATGGTCCGCAGCGGAGGGGAGGCCCATCCGGAAACCCCGTAACTGCCATAATCCCACTCGTCGCCTGAATGGTAAGATCAAAAGCTGTTCGATCCCTGTAAGGGCCACTTTGTCCATAGCCGGAGATGGAACAGAAAATGATTTTCGGGTTGATCGCCTTTAGCGCGGGATAATCAAAACCGAAACTTTCCATGGTACCTGGAGCAAAATTTTCAAGGACCACATCCCCCTTGGCAACCAACATGCGAAAGATCTCCATCCCCCGCTTACTTTTCATATCCAGGGTGATGCTTTTCTTGCCCCGGTTGCGCTTTAAATTGATAAGCGCAATGTCTTCCTGAGTCTTTCCTTCAAACCGCACTCCGCCGGGTCCGGCAAAGGGAACGCTTACTCGGGTAGGATCACCTATCCCGGGCCGCTCAATTTTAATGACCTCAGCCCCCAATGCAGCCAGCTGCATACTGAGAAACGGACCCGCCAGCCAGGCGCTTAAATCGATAACCCGAACACCTTCTAAATGTTTCTTAATGGTTGCTTCCAATGGATCACCGCCCTCCATTTAAAAATTTTTTTTGATTATATCAATGATTATAATTGGGAATCTAATTTGCTTGCTGATGAGAATTGATGGATCTCGACCCCAACCCGCTTGCCAGTCCATGGTTAGAGCAGTCTAAAATTTATTCATGTTCTCAGCAGGAATCGATTCATGCTAATAAATTGTGCTGCCAACATAATTCTTCGTCGTAGAAGACACCTCCGGTAACCCCTTGGCTATCTTGTGCGGCTAGAAAGAGTACCGCTTTGGTCATGTATTGATGAGCGGAGCGGAACAAACTCAGATCCGCATCAGGGTTCCACATGGCCAAACCTTCCGAATAGGTTGGGCCACTGGGGGCAATGGCATTGACCGCGATGTTGTATTTGGAAACTTCTACGGCTAAACCCCTGGTGAGCCGATTGAGGGCTGCCTTGGTAGCTCCATAGAGCAGGCCCACGGGTCGCCTTTCCTCATCTTTTCTCACCACGCGAGAAAAGATGTCCTCGGCGGCTGAGGAAGTAATATTGACGATATTTCCTCTTTTCTGCTCGATCATTTTCGGAAGCACAGCTTGGGTGCATAAAAAAGGGCCCTTCACGTTAATTCGGAAAAGGAGGTCAAAATGGCGGACGGGTATCTCTTGAAAAGGAACATAATAGCCCAGCGCGGCGTTGTTAACTAGGATATCAATGGTGCCGAATTCTTTTAAGGTCTTGTTCACCATTTCTTGTACACTTTGTTCTTCACCCACATTGCACTTTAAAGCAAGCGCTTTGCCTCCCTCAGCCTGTATTTCCTGGGCAGTGGCGTAAATCGTTCCGGGTAGCTTTTCCTGCTCTTTTTCCGTTCTGGCTGCCACTACGACGATAGCGCCCTCCTTGGCAAAATCAATGGCGATAGCCTTGCCAATTCCCCGGCTCGCTCCAGTTACGATCGCAATCTTGTCTTTTAGCTTCATATCAGTCCCCTCGGTATTTTGGTTGCATCCTGATTTGTTCCATTTCCTCAGATAGAATGACCCCCCAATTTGCCTGCGCAACATGGGCCATCTTTTTAGTCTTCAATTCCCCTTTTCATGAGTTCCCGGGCGATCGTGAGTCTTTGAATTTCCGAAGTCCCCTCGTAGATGCGTGGCATCCGGGCTTCGCGAAAGAGGCGCTCCACCTTAAATTCTTTGCATAAACCATAACCTCCATGGATCTGGACGGCTTCATCGGTTACCCGCCCGGCGACCTCTGTAGCAAAAAGTTTGGCCATGGAGGCCATCTTTAGGTTTCGCGGAACTCCCTTGTCTCGGAGGTAAGCGGCGCGATACACCAGCCACCTAGCCGCTTCGATTTCAGTCGCCATATCCGCTAATTTAAGCTGGATCGCCTGATAATAGCCGATCGGCTGGCCAAAGGCCTCCCTTTTTTGCGCATAGCGGTAAGCCTCCGCAAAGGCTGCCTCCGCCATCCCCAAAGCAGCGGCCCCGACCGTGATCCGGAAGGTATTCAGGGTGGCTCCTAAGGCGATGTCCCACCCATCCCCTTCTGCGCCCACTAGATTTTCTCTGGGAATTTTGCAATCCGTAAATATCAAGCTTATTTCGGGAAGACCCGCTATGATGGGGAATCTTCTCATCTCTGCTCTTGGTGTGGGAACATCTACAATAAATAAGGAAATCCCTTTTCGCCCCTTGGTGGGATCGGTTTTGGCAAACGTAAGCCAAAACTTGGCGACATCGGAAAAAGTAATGAAGATTTTTTCTCCATTCAAAACATAATAGTCCCCTTCCCGTCGGGCGGTCGTCCGCATCGCGGCCACATCGGAGCCGGCACTGGGCTCCGTAAGCGCGAAGGCCCCCACCATTTCCCCTTTCACCACCCGCGGCAGATATTTCTTCTTTTGTTGTTCGTTTCCTGCGTAGGTTATGCCATAGGTCCCTAATCCTCCATAGGTGAAAGCCAGGTCTGCTTGGCTGGAAACCTTGCATAGCTCCTCCCTTACAATACAGATGCTCACCACCTTTAGACCCACTCCCCCATATTGTTCGGGAATAAATATGGTATAGAGTCCCTGTTCCCCCATCATTTTCACCAACTGTGGGCCGACGTTCTCCGTCTCTTCCACTTTGGCAGTGAGGGGGAGAATTTTCTCTTGGGCAAACCTTCTAACCTGCTGCCTCAGCATTTCTTCTTCAGCGGAAAATTCAATGATCATCCTGACCTCCTTTTCTTTTTTGAAATTGGCCAAAGACCCCCTCTTCTAAAGAGGAGACAAACTCTTCCCCGGACATTCCCAGAATCCCGCAGCAGACTACTCGGTATGTTGACCCAAACAAGGGGATGGCAACTTAGGTTCGCAGGGGGTCCGGGAAAGTTTCATGGCCTGTCCATGGTAAGGGAATCTCCCCATTTCGGGATGGTCCATCCACCAAAAAAATTGGTAATCATTTAATTGGGGATCGGCGAGCAATTCTTTGGGATTTTTGGCTGCACCCGCAATGATTCCGCCTGCTTGCAGGCGGGTCATCAATTCCTCTGGAGTAAAATGGATGGTCAATTGGCCGGCTCCTGGTTCAAACTCCAGAACGGGGTGGCTTCTCGGGTATCCATCACCACACTTTGCTGAGCACTGACATCCACCTGTTGGCCCTGCCCAGACTGTTCGCGTTTATACAAAGCGATGATGGTTCCTATGGCCGCATCCCCAGCAGCGCAGAGATAGGACTGCGGAAAACCCGTGACCACCGGTGCCTCTTCGAGTTCCCCGCAAAGGTACGCCCAACCCCCCAAGGCCATGACGGTCATATCATTGGCCACGAAATCTCTATACGGGCCCTGCTGCCCAAAAGGAGTAACCGAAGTCATGATGATGCGGGGATCCAAAGCCCGAAGCGCCGTATAGCCGATGCCCAACTTATCCATATAATCGGGAGCAAAAGACTCCACGACCCCATCTGCTTTCTCCACCAGTTTCTTAAATATTTTCTTCCCTTCAACACATTCAAGGTTTAGGGTAATTCCCCATTTATTCGTGTTAAAAGCAAACCAGTACAGGCTCATTTGAGAATCCGGGAGGTCATGATAAAAAGGTCCGAGGTTGCGAGGGGTCCCCGCCCGGCCTCTCGATCTTAATGACCTCCGCTCCCAAATCGGCCAGAATTTTCCCACAAAGGAAGCCTTGGGCATCGGTCAGGTCCAAAATTCTATAACCCCCGAGTAAACCTTCCTGATTCCCAGTCATTTCTTTTTCTCCCAACTGGGTTCAAATCTCAAATAAACGTTGGGCGTTCTTGTAAAAGATCATCTCCTTTTCTTCGGAGCTAAGTGGTAAACTGGAAAACCATTCTATTTGTTCTTTCGTGTTAAAAATCGGGAAATCAGTGCCAAATAAAATTTTATGGGTCCCGTGCTCACGGATCAGGTAGACGATTTCCTTCTTATCCAAGCCCTCTTTTTCGGGGGTCCAAACCGTGTCGAAATAAAGCTGTCTGCCCAAAAGATATTTCTTGACCTCCTCGAGCATATGCAACCCCCCAAAATGGGCAGCTACAACTTTTAGTTTCGGGAAAAGATCAAGAAGGCGAGCGATTCTCTGCGGAGTCGTGCGTGCTTCCGCCAGGGGCTTTCCGGGCTCTTCGCCAGCATGGAGGTATAAAATCAAGTCTTCCCCCAGTTCTTGGCAGAGGCGCAGCATGCGCTCTTCATCCGGGTAAAAACCTTGGAAAATCGAGCTGGCCTTTATGCCTTTGATCCCGTTTTGCCTCAGTCTTTTGATTTCTTGTTGATAGTCTTCGAAATCAGGATGAATGGTACCTAAGCCAACCAGTTTTTTGTTGTCTTGGACGGCAATGATAAAATTATTGGCTGCTTTTACTACGGCGGGGCGTTCAGCTATGCAAAAAACAACCGAAGTTTCTATGCCATATTTCGCCATATCCTCCAATAAGCTGGATACTTTGAATGAGCTATAGAGCGGGCCAAATTGTTGAGCAGTAATATCTTCAATGGTTTTGGCTACTTTATCCGGGTAAATATGGGCGTGGGTGTTTATAATCATCATCCCCTCCTTTGGGAAAAAGGGTTGGATTTTTGGATTGAAGAAGCGGTGTCTATATAAATATCTTTTCTGATGATCCGCCCTCGTGCTTCTTCCAGCTTCGCTATCAACTCAGGTCGTGTCGCAGAAATAAATTTTCATCCCTGTCCGCTATGGGTTGAAAGAGGGAGTAAAGGGAATTCGAATCTCATGGCCGTCTCTTTTTATAACTCAGAGTCGAGAGTTACGAGCTCGGAGAAGGCTTATCCCCACCAGAATAGCGGCCAGAGTAGCCCCCACCAAGTCGGTGATCAAATCGGGGGTAAGAAGGAGGACACCAGAAAGGATGCTGACGGCCCTTTTCATTGCTCCTAATCTTCCCACCACCATGAGATAGCCCTCTATACCCGAGGCGATCAGGATGACCCCCAAAAATCCCGTGCTGAGGACTTTCAAAATCTCGACCAGAGTTCCCTGAAGGACAAAAGCAGGTTGGAAGACAAAGAAAAAGGGGATGATAAAAAGAATGACCCCCATACGAACGGCCTGAAAAGCCGTTTTCATCGAATTCGCCCCCGCAAGAGAAGCGGCAGCATAGGCAGCGATGGCCACCGGTGGGGTGATGAAGGATAGCATCCCGCAATACATCAGAAAAAGATGAACGGCTAGGGGATTGAGCCCTGACTGAACCAGGGCCGGGGCCAGGAGAACCGCCAGCAGGAGGTAACAGGCAGTTATGGTGAGCCCCATCCCCAAAATAAAGCTGGCTATCGCTCCCATACCCACCAGGAGAATGATATTGCCCCCCGCCAAGGCGATGATGTCCGAGGACAAAGTTTGGGCCACGCCGGTCAGAAGAAGGGAAGCGATCAGAAGACCGATGGCCGCCAGAATGCCGGCGATTTCCCCTATAGTCCTGCCCACCTTCTCCACGAAATTGATGAAGCCTCTGAAGTCAAGCCGGGTCTCCTTTTTTATCATGGTAAGGAATAAGATGGCCAAGGTGGCATAAAAGGGGGCTTGCGCCTCCCGCCGCAGGACAAAAAGGATGTAGACCAATAAGGCTAAGGCGAAGATATAAAACCACCCATTCTTAATCGTCCTCCATAAAGAAGGGAGATCTTTTCGCGGAAGGCCCTTAAGGCCGGTCTTAGCGGCATAGCTGTCTACTTGGATAAAAAGGCCTAAATAGTACAAAAGGGAAGGAATGATCGCAGCTAAGACTACCTCCGCATAAGATATATTGAGGATAGAGGCCATAACAAAAGCCGCTGCTCCCATGATGGGAGGCATGAGAACCCCGCCAGTGGAGGCACAGGTTTCAATGGCCGCTGCATAATAGCTGGGATATCCCGCCCTTTTCATGGCCGGGATTGTGAAAGAGCCTGTGGTAATCACATTGGTTATCACGCTGCCGCTTATAGATCCCACCATAGCGCTGCTCACCACCGCCACTTTGGCTGTACCCCCTCTCACCCACCCCAAGATGGAAAGGGCAAGGTCAAGGAAAAATTTTGCAGCCCCGGTGGTGGTGAGGGCCACACCAAAAAACATAAAACCCACAAAGAGGGTCCCCAGGACTCGAGTGGGGAGGCCGATGATTCCCTCTGGGCCCATGACGTGATATCCCACTAAACGGGAAAAACCAAAACTCTTCGCGAAGAGAAGACCGGGCATATGTTCGCCGAAGAGGGGATAAATGGAGAATAGAAAGACCAGGCAGAAAAGAACCCACCCCACCGCCCTGCGCGCGGCCTCCAGGACAAAGCCCCAAAGCAAAATGCCCAGCACAAAGGCTGTGGGCGGGGGAGCGACTTCCCAGCCTTGAAATAGGATTTCCTGGCCATGGAGGAAAAAGTAGAAGGCACAGACAAAGCAGAGAAAAGCCAGGGCAAAGTCATACCAGGGGACCCTTTCCTGGAAGCGGGAACTTGCCGGAAAATAAAGGAAAACTAAGGGGAGGAAGAAGGCCAGGATGAGGTGGAGATAGGCCGTCCCCACGACAAATTCCCCCCAAAGGGAAACCCCGATATGGAAAAGATATACTACAGCCGTTAAGATGCCTAAGCAGGAAAGAGTAATAGAAAAGAAGCGGGGAAATGGGGGTAGAACACGGTATCTGCTGATCTCCGGGGTGGTCGGGATATTCATGGCTCCCCCTTTTCCCGATGAGGGTTTCTATTTTTTGGCTTCCCAGTCTTTTATCTTTTTTACTTCCTCCTCCAGGGCTTTGGCCTGCCAGGCCGCAAGCTCGGAGGTCCATTTCCCTTTCTCCTGGGCATACTTTATAAGCCCCGGATGGAAGGGAATGAAGACCGGCTTGTTGAGGTTCAGGGTAATCTCCAACGTCCACTCCTCCGAGGAAGGCTTACTGACGTCCTTGTAAAGGTCGCGGCCCTCCACCATGGCTTTCACGATGGTATAGATGACCTCCTCATCCACCGTATCATAGGTGGATATGGCATAGGGGTAAAAAGCCAGCCATTTGGGGCCGCCCTCTCCCAGTCCTCCATAGTCGGCCCAAATCGGGAAAGCCATGAAGGGAGCAAACTTCCTCATGCGTTCCCAGGCTTCTTTTTCTTTTTCATCCATGGGGAGGTAGCGGAGCCCGTAAGGGGCGGACTCCCACTCCTTCATCACCGGGGTGACCGGACAGGCATGACAGGCATCTGCTGAGCCTTCCATGACCATCTTGATCCCAGCTGTATACCCGGCGGCCCGCACCACCGTCACGTCATCCTTACTCAAACCTCCATAGGCAAGCAAAGCGGGAACGGTTAAAGCGAAGAGCCCGGGAGGGAAGGCCACTTTTTTGCCCTTCAAGTCGGCCCAGGTTTTTATTCCGGAATCGGCCTTCACGGCCAAGCCGTGATGAATCACATTCCCAGCAAATACCAGGCGGAGCCTCTGAGGCCCCCATTCTTTGGTTGCGAACTCACCCAAGCCGTTGCTGGCAAAGTAAAGGGTAGCCGCGGTGAGAACCGCAGCCTGAGCCTCACCTTTCTTCACGGGAAGGATCCTGCCCACATCGGTGTCAGCAGGAGTCGGTCGGGCCTTTATCCCCGACTTCTTTTCGATGGCATCGGAAAAAGCGATGGCTAAAATGGTGCCGAGAGATCCTATGGGATAAGCGGTTATGGTTATAAACTTGGGCAACTTAGGGGCAGGAAAAATCGAACTTGTGAAAAGGAATAGAAATATCATGCCTATTCCAACCGCCGTCATGATCTGTTTTTTTGTTTTCATGATATCCCTCCTGGTATAAAGATCACTGTAGAGTGATCAAGTTAGATGGTTAGATGATAGTGAGCAACCAAAACTTCTTACCCTTCCCCCCCGGCAGTTTTTTTCACCGCCCCCATGATCACCCGGGAAAAATCATCTACCTGGGCGCTGGCAATTTGCACTCCGGGCTGGGCCAAGAAGGAATGGATCACTTCCTTTATTTCTTTTTCATTCGCGGCCCTGCCTCTAAGAGCCCTTTCCATATCTTCCACAATTCCCACCGGCAGGCAATGGATGGATCCATTCAAAAAAATATTGAATATTCTACCTTCCTGCACAAGAACGACCGCCCGGATCAATGGTCCCTGGGGAACCTTGATGGTATGTTCTCCCCTAATTACTCCCGGGGGAAAAGGGCCAAATTTTTTTCTCTCGCTCATGGCCATGATCCATTCTTCCGAAAAATCCCGCTTTTCCCTTTCGGCCATCATGGCTTTTTCTTCGGCCGTGAGCTCTCCGGGGCGGAAAAAGACCCCAAGATGTTCGGCCAGCCCGGTGATGTAAATTTCTTTTATTTCTTCGACAGAAGGTTGTCGTCCGAGGAGGTCTTCGAAGCAGGTGATTCGACCTTCAATGGTTTTGGCTTCTTTATCGGCAAATTTTTCGGGCAGAGGGGTCAGCGCTTTATTCATTAAATCCATGCGCGGACGAAGAATTTGTGGCCCCCCTGTCCAGCGGCAGGCATTGCCGGAAAAAGTTACGGTATGGCCCGCAATTTTTTTGCCGTTGACTTCCAGATCGTTCAAGGGCCGGAAAACCGCCGGGATACTGAACCGGCGGGATATCGAATTGGCTGAAGCTGAAATTAAATACCGATAAGCATCCTCGATATTTTCGGGAAACCCAGAAACATCCCGTTTATCGAAACAAAGGATGAACACTAAAGTGCCAGGGTCCACCCAGTAGGGGGCTCCCCCGGTGTCCCTGCGGCCCACTTCAATCCCCTTTTGCCGGCAAAATTCCAGGTCAATTTCTTTATCCGGGTCATTGTAATAAAAAAGACAGACCGCTGGCTTCTCAAAGGTCATCAGAGCAAGGGTGTTGGGAATTCGGCCCTCGGCTTTTAAGGCGAGAATGGTGGGCATATAAAGCGCAGCCCGGGCATAGCTGGAAATTCTTAGGTCAAGCAACCTCCATTCCCGCTCCGGCATGCAACCCTCCTTTTAGCTAATTTAAGAATTCATTGTGTAATTTTTTCTATTGGCTATTGAATTCATTTTATCGATTAACCCAATTTTGTTAGCCAATTCAAGAATTCAAAGCGTAGTATTTTTCGCTGACTACTGAATCCATCCTCTCTCGATCAACCCAATTTTTTCTGTCGCCTTGCCTGCTGCTTGGAACCTTTTTCTCAGATATTCCCATCTCCCTTTATGACCAAATTTTACAGAGCCAAAATGAAATGTCAAGAAAAATTTACCCCCCTCAATTTTTTGCTGGCGTCCGAAATGATTTTCTGTTATATAAGGGGTCAAGTCTGCTCTTGACTCTTAATTACCATCGAAATTAAATATTCCTCCCTTTTCCTTAAATTCTTGTCTTTCGCAATCAAAATCTAAACGGGGTCGGACCAAGGTAACTATTTGATTTTGCAGGATAACAATGGAAAAAATATGCTTTTTTTGACTTAGAACCTCAATTTCACTGCCGAAAATAAGGTTTTAAGGAGAGGTACTTTCAATTGCTTAGCCACTTTCTGATAATCAAAATATTTTATCTTTTCCATCATATCCTCCTTATAGCTCTTGGGGAGAAACGATCTCAATTTCTTTATAGCCCGTCAAAAAAAACCGGCCACCGTTTCCCCTGATTTTATTTTCACTGGCACAAATTTTTCCCCGGTTTCAATCACTACATCTACCTCATGCCCTGTCTGGTCCCGCCAGAAATAGAGCGGGGTTATTTCTCCTCTATGAGCGAATGCCTTGTAAAATTCCGACAACAGCAAGGTTTTAAAAAATGTTCCTTTCATGGCATAGGCGGGAATATCCTCCACTTCTTATATTCTGAGAAGATATCATAATAGTCCGGTATCCAGAAAATAAAGCTTCGTGCCCAAACATTGAATTCGGCGATATCTTCCTGCGAAAACCGGTTGACAAAGAAGGATTGGAAAGGTAATGTTTGGGCAGAATTTTCCCTTATACGAATGACTCCAATAATTCGGTTGGGAGGAGCTATGGAGGAAGCGGTCATTGTCAGTGCGGCCCGGACGGCCATCGGCGCTTTTAATGGCGCTTTGAGTAATATTCCGGCCACAACCCTCGGAGCCTGG
>JASEHN010000651.1 GCA_030018715.1 Thermodesulfobacteriota bacterium
CCGACCGCTGCTCCTGGATAACCGGCCAGACGATCTCCATAAACGGCGGGTTTTCAATGAAGTGAGCCCTGAAAGGGAAAGGAAAGTGGTCTGCTGGGTTTGCAAGGTGGGCGCCCTATTGCGGGTACCCACCTTAGGGATGATGAACTCTATGGTTTGCGGCGGAAGTCTTTGGGTCTTTCCTGCAAGGTAACCTTCACTTCTCTGGTTTTTCCATCACGGATGATTTTAAAATTGACTACGTCGCCAATCTTACGCTCCCGGAGATACTTGATCGTTTCTTCGGCATCTTTAACTTCCAACTGATCAACTTGAATAATGATATCTCCGCCTACGGGGTGCAGGAAATTGCCGATCTGCGCCTGCTTGTTGGCTCCCTTAAGGCCAGCCTTGTCTGCCGGTCCGCCCGGGGCAACCTCTACGACCATGGCTCCTTTCTCGGCCGGCAGGCTCAGGGCTTTGGCAAATTGCGGAATAATCGTGTGGATAACTGTACCTATATACGGGTAAGAAACAAAACCTTTGGCAATGAGTTCTAAGGCGATTCGCTTAGCCGTGTGCACCGGTATGGCAAAGCCGATGCCCACGCTTACACCGGTAGGGCTGAGAATGGCTGTGTTGACTCCAATAATCTCACCTGAGGAGTTGAGCAATGGGCCTCCGGAATTTCCGGGATTTATGGAGGCATCGGTCTGGATGACCTCTTCAATGGTCGTCCCAACTTCAGAACGGATGGTCCGGCCGAGAGAGCTGATGATTCCCGTGGTTAGCGTAAGGCCCAGGCCGAAGGGATTGCCAATGGCTAAAACTTTTTGACCGACTTGAAGCTTCTTAGAATCACCGAAAGGAAGGGGTTTAAGTTTTTCCGGTGGGGCGTTGATTTTGATCACGGCTAAGTCGTTATCCGGGTCCGTGCCCACTAATTTTGCGGGCCACTTGCTCCCATCGGCCAGGGTCACTTCCAGTTTCTGGGCGTCGCGGATCACATGATTGTTAGTCATGATATGCCCGCGGGAGTCGATGATCGAACCAGAGCCGCTTCCCTCCCGGGGGGTGGGGTTCAAGAAGAAATCCCGGGTTATCACCGTGCTGATGACGTTGACTACGCTGGGGCTGGCTTTTTGGTAGATGGCCACGTTGTTCTTCTCGTCATCGGTAAGGGCCGCCGCCTGGTTAAACCCCAGGATTCCAGATATTAATATAAACAAGAGAATCAAAAAGATGGTCTTTTTGCCCCCGGCGCAGCTCATTTCGGATCCTCCTTTTCTCTTTTCCATTCATCATGCAGATTATCATTATTTTTTGGGTTTTTCAATTCCAATTCCACGAACCCCAAAGAATAAAGAATTAAGTGAGATATCCCCTAAATTCAATCGCAATTTTGCTCTTCAAGTCTTGGCCAGGGAGGGAAGGAAGGGGAGGCCGTCAATTTCTCTTATTCAGCTTCAGATAAGTGATGTCTCTTCCAAAAATAGAGGATAACATCCAGTCCATAATGATCCGGCAGCGGTTGTACATGCCGGTTATGAGGAGGGAGTATCCTGCCAGCCATATCAATCTTGCCGGGAAACCGTATATCCGAATTCCATAGAAACGAAACACACCCTTCGATGCCCCTAAGGAGACCATTTCCGCGGTATTGGAGTATCGGTAAGGTTTTCTATCTCTTCCCCTGATCTCAGCCAGGATATTCTTAGCGACGACCCGAGCCTGGCGGACGGCAATGTGAGCCCGGGGAGGGATAGGCTCGCCTGTCTTGGGGTCCTCAAAAAAGGCACAATCCCCGATGGCAAAGACTCCCGGAAAATTTGGCAATTCCAAATATTCGTTAACCCAAACCCTGCCGATGTAGTCCTTGGGAACTTCCAATTCGGCCACCCGCGGGTTGGCCATAATTCCCGCAGTCCAGATCAGGGTTGATGTGGGAAGGATATCCGTGTGATTGATTTCCACTCGATCCGGCCAGGCGCGCGTAATCCGCGACCGAACCCTTACTTCGATGCCCATCTTTATTAACTGCTTCATAACATAGGCGCCTAATTTGGTATGGAGGTCCGCTATAATTCTGGGCTCCGATTCAACCAGAATTA
>JASEHN010000652.1 GCA_030018715.1 Thermodesulfobacteriota bacterium
ACCCGGTCTTCGGCCTTGGCCATTTTCTGGATGAGGGGCTCCGGAACAAAAACACCAGCCACGTTTTTATTCATGAACCGGGCCATACCGGCGGACTTTAGCATAATAATCCCGGCCAGCACCGGCACCTTGAAAGGGGCCGCCCGTTTCATAAATTTCTCGAAGGCTCCTACATCATAGACCGCCTGAGTCTGGAAGAAGGAGGCTCCGGCCTTAATCTTTTTTTCCATCTTGAAGATCTGGGCCTCCACCGGGTTCCCCCCCGGGTTAACGACTGCTCCGGCGAAAAATTTCGGGGCGCCGCTCAACGGATTTCCCACCATGTCCGTTCCCGCCTCCATGGTTTTAATCACTCTCAAGAGGCTAACCGAGTCCAGGTCAAAGACCGGTTTGGCCTGGGGATGATCCCCCAGGGAAGCATAATCCCCTGTTAACGCCAGGACATTTTTAATGCCCAGGACGGAAGCGCTTAGCAAATCCGCCTGCAGGCCCAATCGATTTCGGTCCCGGCAGGTCATCTGGAAGATGGGCTCCAGCCCTCTCTCCTGCAAAAGATGACAGACAGATAAAGACCCCAAACGCATTACCGAACTCTGCAGGTCCGTTACGTTGATTCCTTCCACCCGCCCCCTCAGTAACTCGGCATCGGCCAGCATTTCCTGGATGTGGGTTCCTTTGGGAGGGCCAATTTCTGAAGTTACCACGAATTTCTTAGAGGCCAAGCTCTCTTGTAAACCCATGCTCTCCCTCCTCCTTTTATTTTCCCTGTTCCAGGGCCCAGCGCTCGGAAAGCCGCAGGCCCTTCGGGGGCATCATTTTACTGTGGTCTTTGGGGTCATAAACCTGGCGAAGTTTTTCTACCTGTCCCAGCTTTTCCAGCCTTTCATAAATCAGGCGCCACCCGCACTCCATTTCCTGGTCCACCTCGCACTTCCCCTCTTTGGTCGTACCCCCGCAGGCGCCGTTGAGTAAAAATTTTGAACAGGCCGTCAAAGGGCAGATGCCCCCCGTCATGTCCAATACGCAATCACCGCATTCCTGGCATCGTTCGGAGCCCTGCCACTCTCCCCGCATCCCTCCCAACGGAAGGGTGTTGCAAGCTGGATGGGTGATTTTGTTACTCACGGCGGCCACGGCCTGTACCCCTACTCCACAGGTCATGGCCAGGATGGAATCCGCTGCTTTGAGTTCTTTGGTTTTGCCGCGGAGACGGGATTGCACCAGAGCCTTCTGGCAGAGGAAATCCACCACGCTGAACCCGGTGACTTTTTTCCCGGCCTTCTCCAAAGCTTCCTTCATCTCAAGCACCTGGGGTTTCCCTCCGGTGCCGCTGGCCTCGGCGCAGCCATTACACCCAAAAATAAAAATGTTTTTTTCTCTCTCCAGAAAACCCAAGATTTCTTCCAATGGCTTTTGTTGCGAAAGTAACATGGGCTATCCTCCTTTCAGCCCTAAAATATGCGGAATCGCCCCAATTCACTTCCTTTGGGGGTGATCAGGTGAACGGCACAGGCAATGCAGGGGTCGAAGGAGCGAACGATGCGCACGATCTCAAAAGGATTGGCCTCATCTTTCACCCGCGTCCCGATCAAGGCCTGTTCAATTGCTCCGGGGGTTCCGGAATCATCCCGGGGAGAGGCGTTCCAGGTGGTCGGCACCACGCACTGGTAGTTGGCGATCTTTTTATCCTTGATTTCCACCCAGTGGCCCAGGGCGCCCCGGGCGGCGTCGATAATCCCTACCCCTTTAGCTTCTTCAGGAAGTTCATAAGGAACGAATGTCGGCTCCCCGGGCTGCAATTGCAATAGCCACTCACCCATGGAATCGGCAACATATTTGGCAGCCAGAGCCCGGGCCGCATGCCGTCCCAGGACCGAAAAAAGGGCGGCCGGCGTGGCTTTAAAATGAGCCAGCGTAGAATCGACCAAGGATTTTACCATTGAATTTCCGCTGGCATAAGTGGTCGCTATTTGGGCCAGGGGCCCCACTTCGTACACCCGGCCGTCGTATCGGGGGGCTTTCAGCCAGGAATACGCCCCGCCTTTCTCATCCGCCGGAACGGTCTTCCCCGCCGTCGG
>JASEHN010000653.1 GCA_030018715.1 Thermodesulfobacteriota bacterium
TTAAAGATATGATCCCGGAGATCGAAAAGGAAGGAATCAGGCTCGTTTTCGCCTCAGAGGTTGTGGGATGAAGAAAAGGTTTTTTGCCCCGGCCATTTTGCTCGGCATCTTTTGTATCTTGGGTGTGTTATCGAGAGGGGAGGCTTCGGCTGTTTTACGGCTGCTGGACGTCCGTCATTGGTCCGCACCAGATCATACCCGAGTGGTTATCGACCTGACCGGCACCCCTTCTTACGATATTTCCCCGCCGGAAAATCCACTAATCCTGACCTTGAAACTCCCGAGGATTATCCTGCTGAAAGGAAAGCAGGAGATTTCCGTCAATGACCGGGTGATCCAGAAGATCAGGGTAAATCCATGGGGAAAAGAAGGGGCGGAAATTACTTTATTTTTGGTTAAACCGGCGCAGTGGAAGGTTTTCAGCCTGAAACCTTACCAGGACAAACCCGAACGGCTGGTCATCGACATTTTTAGGCCGGATTTGGAAGAAAAGGAGAAAGTGGAAAGGCAGGTCAGCCAGGAGCTGAAAGCTAAAAAGAAGATGATTATCGTTCTCGATCCTGGACACGGGGGTGAGGACCCGGGGGCAATCGGCCCCCGAGGAACTCGGGAAAAAGACATTGTTTTAAATATAGCCAGGAAGTTGCAGAAAGCTTTGGACGAAAGCGGTGAAGTTCGGGCCTTCCTGACTCGCCGGGGTGATTATTTCGTTCCGCTGAATAAACGAATTAAGATCGCCCAGGAATATGGAGCGGATCTTTTTGTCAGTTTGCATACCAATGGGAGCCCGAAACGCCAAACCCGCGGCACATCTGTTTATTGCCTGTCGCTCAAAGGAGCCACTGATAAAGCAACCCAATTGTTGGTCCAGAAGGAGAACGCCTCGGATATGATGGGGGGAATTTCTCTAGCCGCGGAACAAAAAGACCTGGATTCGATTCTGCTGGATTTGGAGATGACTCACACCATCAATGAAAGCCTCCAGTTAGGAGGGTTGATGCTCAAAGAGTTGAGCCGCATCAATCAAATTCAATTTTCCCAGCCGCTACAGGCTGGTTTCGCGGTTCTGAAAGCGCCCAGCTTCCCGTCGGTGCTGGTAGAGACAGCCTACATTACCCATCCGCTTGAAGAGAAGTTTTTAAAGAAAGAGAGCTTTCAGGCGGATTTAACCAGGGCGATCTTCAACGCTGTGAAAAAATTTATTCCCTTGCTCGTGGTGAAGGAAGAAGGGACCAGAACGGGAGCGTTTAAAGAAAAGGGATAAAAAAAGGGGGGGAAAAGGGGAGAAAGCCATGGAGAAGGTGTTGCAGCCGGAATGCGCAATGTGTAACGTCGAGATTAGACTTTGCCGGTCTAAGGAGGGAACCGGGCCGCAATTTTGCCCCACTAGGACCAAGGAGAAGGAGCTGCAAACGGCTCTGGAGAAATACAAAGATCAGGATACCATGCGCTTTGCCAAAGCCGCTTCCCTGCAGGAAGCTGAATGTTACGTACGCAGGGATGAGAAGCCCTTTGTCATGAGGCCAACGAAAACGCGCGTGGAGGAGATTATAGAATTTGCCCAAAAAATGAATTATCGAAAATTGGGAGTAGGATTCTGCGCCGGCCTGTTTTCCGAAGGAAACACCTTCGTGCGCATCCTGGAGAAGCATGGATTTGAGGTCGTTTCCGTCTGTTGCAAAGTGGGCGGAGTTCCCAAGGAATTCCTGGGCCTGGGGGATGATGAGAAGGTGAGAGTGGGAACATACGAGACCATGTGCAACCCCATTACCCAGGCGGAGATTCTGAACGAAGCTGGGACTGATTTTAACATCCTGGTTGGGCTTTGCGTGGGCCACGACGCCCTTTTCCTGAAGCACGCCAGGGCTTTAACCACGGTCCTGGTGGCCAAAGACCGGGTTTTAGGACATAATCCGGTGGCTGCCCTTTATGGGGCAAAGGGGTATTTCCAGCGCCTGACAAATCCGTAAAAAACTACTCACCGCAGAGATCGCAGAGTGCGCAGAGGTAAAATTGATGGTTTCGTAAAAAGTCCATCTGTCCCGCTCGGAGCGGGATTGCGCTTCACCTTCGTCG
>JASEHN010000061.1 GCA_030018715.1 Thermodesulfobacteriota bacterium
TCCGGGTCAGAGACCGCTCTGGGTCGGAGACCAAAGGGAGGAGAGGTTTTTTATTAAAATTCGATAAAAGATTCAGCCTTTTCCCCCTTTGAAAAAGGGGGATTAAGGGGGATTTGACAGCTTTTCAAATGGCTAAACTGTTACGTTTTTTTAAGGCTAAAAAGTTGTAATAAAATAAGTTATGAGTTCGGAGAGCGGAATAATTATATCTCCGATTCCCGGTCTACGAACTCCGAACTATAGCGAACGGCTTATTTAAGTTGACATTCAATGGGTTGTCATTGCCAAGGCAAAAAAAAAGGCACCAAGAAGGGTGCCTTTTTAAGTCGTATGTGAATACTTTTATGATCCGGCTTTGGCCTGCATAAGGGTGGGAGTGATAAAAATCAGGAGCTCTTTTTTGGTGCTGATGACTTCCTGATTCTTGAAGAGCCAGCCCAGAACGGGAATTTTCATCAGCCAGGGAATGCCCGATTGAGTTTCGGCGCTCTCCGATTCATAAATCCCGCCGATGACAATGGTCTCTCCCTCTTTGACCAGAACTTGCGTAGAGGCCTCGCGGTTATCGATGCTGGGCACCTGATTCACCGGGCTGCGGAAAGAACCCCGGGCATCCCGCGTGACGGCGACTTTCATCATGATGGTTCCATCCGGAGTCACCTGGGGAGTTACTTTCAAGGAAAGAACAGCATCAATAAACTGGACTTGGGTTCCGGCCTGAGAAGTCGTCTCATAGGGGATTTTTTCCCCCTGTTTGATCACCGCTTCCTGGTTCGTCAACGTGGCTAATTTAGGCCGAGCGATTACTTTGGTCTGCCCCTCAGTTTCCCCTAACTGGATGCGCAAATCCAGGTTTACCAGATTGCCGGTTAACTTTCCAAAGGAAATTCCCATTCCTCCGACCGGGGTATTTGCTGTGGAGGCCGGAAAATTAACCACAAAATTGGAAGGAGTAACTAAAGGGGTGCCCGTTGCGGGATTAAACCCCCAACCGGCTGCGGCGGCGGGATTATTTCCGGTCAATCCCCAGTGCCATCCTACTCCGGTCTGGTTGTAACTTCCCCCCCATTGAACACCCAGCGAGCGGGCGAAGGTGGTAACTGCCTGGACAATGCGGGCCTCAATGAGCACCTGGGGCGTTGGGGTGTCTAATTTTTTAACAAGATTCTGGATTTCCTCAATCTGCGCCCGGGAATCCTGGAGGATCAAGGTGTTGGTCCTTTCATCGGCTTTTACGGAACCACGTGGGCCTAAAAAGCCTTTTCCTTTATCATCCTTTTCCCGAATAAGTTTTTGCAGGTCAGCGGCTTTGGCATAATTAACCACTATGGTTTCAGTGCTCAAAGTTTCTAACTTTTCCTTACTTTCCCGGGATTTGATCAAAATATCTTCTTCCTTTTGCTTTTCTTCCCGGTCCTTGCGGACGTTCTCCATGGTGGTGATGCGCAGGACGTTTCCTTCTTCAATCTTAATCAAATTTTTAGTGGAAAGAATAACATCCAGAGCCTGGTCCCAGGGAACATTTACCATCCTTATGGTAATCTTGCCCTTGACGTCATCGGTGTAGATGATGTTCAGGTTGCTCACGTCCGCAATCAGCCTGAAAATGTCACGCAGGTCCGCATCCTTAAAATCCAACGAAAGTCTGGCTCCCCTGTACTGGGCCGCCTGGCTTCTTTCCGCTTCTAAGGCCGGTTTGGTTTCGGCAGGAGGCTCCTTTTCCTGGACCGGGGGTTTTTCCGCCGGAGGAGGCGCTGCGGCTTCCGTTGCTTTTTTCGGTTCCGCCTCAGCAACCCGGATCGGTTTGGCAGGTTCAGCAGCCGGAGCAGTTTCTTTCCTAACTGTCTCATCTATCACGCCGCCCAGAATAACCTTCAGATCCTGGCCTTCTTTGGTTACTTTATACGGAGGTAATTTGGTCCCGGGAAAGGTTAAGACCACCCGCAATTTTTCAGGAGTCTCACCCAGTCGGATGTTTTGTAACAACTGACTGCCCACGTCGATATTCTTCTTGGTTGAAACATTGACCATCTTTGGCAGGTCAATGACCAAACGGGGGGGTCTGGCCAGTTGGTAACTTCGGTAATCCGGCATTGGGCCATCCCCTTTGATTTCCACTTCAACAATATTGGGCTTGGTTGAAATGGTCACATCTGTTACGGATCTCCCTCTGGACAATGGTTTTTCTGCCTGGGGCTCTTCTTTTTTAACTTCTTGTTCTTTTTTTATCTCCTTGGCCAGAAGCGCCGGCGGCTTGCCAAAATCGATATAAAGATAATTCCCCTCGGAGGTTGCGTTATACTCGACGAGTCGATCAAGTCCAATCTCGATCCGCGCCCTTGGATTCCTGGGGTCCTCAATTTGTTTATTCTGAATTACATTTACCGCGCCGCTTTGTACCTTAATGGGTCCAACCAGCTTGCCTAATTTTGCCTGGGGCAAATCCACGACCACCCGCAGGGGGTTAACCAACTTGAAAACCGTATGTTCAAATGGTTTTGAACCCTCAATAGAAACCCTGGAGCCTTCCGTTGATTCGGTCACTTCGATTTTTTTGATGGAGAGGGTTTCAGTTTTCTCTGCCGGCCCTTGAGAGAAGGAGGGGGAAACAAGAAAAAGAGTGATCAGAGCCCCCCCAAAAAAGCGGCGGCAAAATCTTCTATAAAAATTGCCTTCCATGTTTCCTCCTTCATTAATCAGCATACAGCTTGAGGGTAACCTCCCGGGTGGTGAATTTACCGGCTGCAGTTTCATATCTTTCGCTGACGACAACTCCCGTGGGAATTATCTGGGTGACTTTCCCTTTGTTTTTCCCGATGGGCGTTCCGTTCGTAATGATATATCCTTTACCTGCGTTATCTTCCACCATGGCCCTTGGCTCCCGGATACCCCAGATGAGGGCCACTAATTTGATCTGGCTCAACTCCAATCTCTCCAGAGGGGTGCCTGGTTCAGGTGCCGCCTCGGCGACCTTTTTTAAGGTTAAGGGAGTTTCTGGTCTTTCGACAATTAATGGTTTAAACGGATCCGGCTTTCCTTTCGGATTATACGTATAAATCACAACCGGCGGTGGCTCTACCTTAACTACCGGAGCAGGAAGAGCAGCTGCCTTGGCCGGAGCAACCTTCGGTTTGGCGGCCGGGGGCACAGGACCTTTAGTCGTTTTGGGCGGATCTCCCCCGCAACCCCCGAGTATCAGAGTAATGCCCAGAAAAAATACGGCCCCCAGTCCTTTCATGGGATAGAGCTCCTTACTTCTTAGCAGGCGGGACTCCTTTTTTCTCACCTATTACCGCTTTGTCTTTGGCAAGTTCTACGGCTTCCTTCTCGATGAATTTGAAAGTGGTGGCTGTACAGGAAGTCGTTATTTCCCACCGTCCAAAAACCTCTTTCGCCCCCTCCATGGTAACCCCGGAAATGTTTACGATCCGGGGCATCTTACCCACTTTATCGAAGAATATGGCCACTTCGTTATACGTCCCTTTAACCTTAATTTCTACCGGAATTTCGGAGTAGAAATCGCGGGTTATCTCTGGAGAAGGACGGAAGAGGAGGAATTCCAGCCCGGCTTCTTTACCTAAATTCGAAACGTTCGCCAAAAGAGACGGAATCTCTTTGCTCGTGGGAAGTTGAGCTATAGCCAGATTCAATTCTTCCCTGAGTTTGGCGGCTTCTGCCTGAAAGCGTTTCATGTTGGCCGCTATGGTACGCAGTTCTCGAATCTGCGTCTCCAGCTTGCCCATTTCCGCTGTCTTCTTCTCGAGCTCCTGGGAGTTGGGCAGATAAACCAAATAAAAATAAAGCCCCAGAATGACGGCCATAATTAAAACAAAAAACAAAATCTTGCGGGAGGTGGGCAGCTTGACGATAGTATCAACGGTAATGGCCACGGCTTATCTCCCTTATGAGGCGGGCCCGCTGGGCGGTAACCCGAATTCAACAACACAGGTTAAGGTGAACTCTTTTAGTTTTATGTCTTTCCGCTCCAGTTGCTGGGAGACGATCAGTTCCACGTTCTTGATGCCCCCGGCTTTCTCCAGGCGGGTCATGAATTGGGCGATTGTGGGGTTGTCCATGGCTATACCCTTCATCTCCATCTTTCCATCTTTTTCTTTCAACGAGGTCAACCAGAGCCTGCCGGGAAGGGAGGTGGCCAATTCATCCAGCACGCGCACAGGCCCTGTCTTGGCCCGCTGCAGGGTGTAAATAATGTTCAACCGCCGCTGCAGATCTTCTTTTTCGGCCTTAAATTTATCTACGTCTTTAGTGTCGATTTTCAGCTTTTTGATTTCTTCGTTATAGACCGCGATCTGGGCCTCGACCTTGCCAAGTCGGCTGGAAAGGGAAAGATGGAATAAAATAATGATTAAAACCAAACCGCCCAGGGATAGAGACAGGATGGACAGCATCTGCCGGGTGGTCTCTTTCTTCTTTAACACCCGGACTGGCAGTAAATTGATGCGAATCATTTTAAGCCCTCTCTCCTTAAGGCCAGTCCCACTCCGACAACGGCTAAGGGAGCGATCTGCAGGATGTATTCGGGGTCGAACATTTCCGGGTGGCAATCGATCTTGGCAAAGGGGTTAAAAACTTCCACCGGCGTTCCGATCCGTTCCTCAATCAATCCCGGGAGCATCTGAATTCTAGCGCATCCCCCGCTGAGGATAACTTTTTTAATATCCCCTCCCGAAGTTGAAGCCGCAAAAAATTCCAGAGACCTCCTAACTTCTGTGGCCAATTGTTCGGCCGTCCCCTGGATGATCTTCTCTACTTCAGCGCCCTGGATACCGGAATCCTTTTCCTTAACCTTTAGAGCTTCGGCTTCCTCATAGGTCATCTTCAGGCGTTTCTGGATTTCTTCGGTAATCTGGCGCCCGCCGACGGAGATGTCGCGGGTAAAGGCCGAAGTCCCACCTTTCAGGATGTTAATGTTCATGACTCCAGCCCCTATATTGACCAGGGCCACGACTTCATCTTCGGGGGATTCGTAGTTCAAGTTGTAGGCGTTCTCGATGGCAAAAGAATCCACATCCACAACGACCGGACGAAGACCGGCTTCTTCGATAACCGCAGTGTAGTCATTAATCATGTCTTTTTTGGCCGCCACTAAAAGCACGGCCATTTGATCCGGGCCTGCCGGTTCATCCAGAATTTGAAAGTCTAAGTTTACATCCTCGATGTCAAAAGGAATATATTGCTCCGCTTCCCATTTAATGGACTCCTCTAACTGGACTTCGGACATGGTGGCAACATTAATTTTCTTGATGATCACTGAATGCCCGGATATGGAAACGGCGACATTCCTGGTTTTTATCTTTAAACCTTCCACCAAGCTGCGGATCGATTCCACAATACTGGCCGAATCCATAAAGGCCCCGTCCACAATGGCTTCGGGAGGAAGGGGAATCAAACCGAAATGTTTCAGTTTCGGAGTTTTTTTTCTCCATTCTAACTCCACAGCTTTGATGGAACTCGACCCTATGTCCAGGCCGATTAAACCATTTTTGGTAAAGAGCCCCATTTTCTCCTACCGGTTGGGCAAAACTTCCATCCCCTTGCCCAAAATTTGAAATACATTGATCCGCGGGTACTGTTTGGTCCGGATCCGTTCTTTTTCACTGGGAACGTAGATGGATAAAATCACCAATGTCGTCGTCCCGGGAAAAACCTGAACTTCTGTCATTTCGGAATAGGTTTCATTGTTCTTTAAGTCCAAAAAGCTGGTTACAAGGCGGTAATCCTTAGCAGGGAGCTTTTCATCAAAATAAACGCTGTTAGTGGAACACTTGCCGTGCAGGAAAGAATATTCCATCTGCCTCAGGGAATCCTTTACCATGCTCAACGGTGCCAGAAGAAGTTCTCCCAATCCAATCCTGATCTGTTCGGGTACGGTTGCTTCTTCCTTCCCCGCCACAAAGACAAAAGGAACTTTGGCCCAGGGGAAAGGCTGGTCTTTATTGAATTGTTTCGCATATTCTGTTTCCAGCAAAGCGCTTCCCCGGCTGTTGGCCAGAATCACCAGCCGGCCTTCTTCCATGGTGCGGATTTCCCCCCGAAGGACGATGCCTGTGGCCTCCTGCAGGGCTTGTTCAGTCGGCATGGGGATTTCCGCTTTCAGAGTAAGGACATCAACAATGTTTTTTTCCAGTTCATTGGCTCCAACCTTGAACTGAAAATTGACTATGGAAGCAGAAACCCGCAGGCTTCGCCCGACCCCCTTTTGCACTTCTCCCGTAATGAAGGCGTGAATCCCATTGTCCGGGTCCATCGTGTTGATCCGCCGTTGTAAACGGTGCAGGTCCTGGGCATTCAGCTTTCCCAGAACACTAAGGCCGTTCCAGCTTAAATAGCGGTTAATTTTCTCCTGGCTTACAATTTCGAATTGGGTCTGGGGATAAAGCCGCCTGGTTATTTTATCGGCCAACTCCCTCCCGGCCTTAACTACATTCCCTGCTCCGTCCGTAAAATCGAAGACAGCCACCCGGACAACCGGCCTATTGCGGTAATTGAAGAACTTCTTAGCTATGGCAGTTTCCAGGCTGGAGAAAAATTTTTCTGTGGCAATTTCTTGCTCGGTGTACGTCCGTCCCGGTGTTCCTCCCTCCATTGCCCGGACTTCATGGGAGGTGATAGGGACGGATGCCACCCAAATTATGAGGAACAGGAAAATGAAGTGCATTGGGGTGTTTTCCCTTTTACTGGCAGATAGAAGTAAAATTTGGGGGAGAAACTTCATTTTTCATCACAGAAAATTTTTTCTCGTTCGGAAAGCTTTAATCCAAGAGCAAAAATAATCTTGCGCTTCGTCTCCAGACGGCAATTTTTCCCTTTTTCCACTCGGTCAAGTGTCAATGTGGAGATTGCCGCTTTCCGCGCTAATTCGGCCTTGCTCAGTAAAAGTTTCTCGCGATATTGTTTGAGGGAATTCATATCCATGCTCAGCGCCGCAGGGGCTGCTTTCAAAAAATGTTTGCAGCGCAACCCCGAATCCAGAGCTTTGCCCTGCAAAATGAATTCCCGAAAATATGAAGTTAGTCAATTTTTTAAAATTTAAATTAATTTAAGCTTACTTATATATAATTTATACCCCCTAAATCACCATTATCTCTTTAATTTATTTAAATTTATTTTAAATAGTGATTAAATTTAGGTTAAGGAATTTTTGTAACTTAATTTTAAACCGGTTGGCTTTTAAAAATATTTCCCAAATGGCATTTATGTTCATTTTTGGCATTTATGCAACATTTTTCAACCACTTCTGAGTTAATTTCACTACAGATTTGCAGAAAAATGGGGGGTAATCAGCTCTGGATGGTTATGCTGTCAGTGCTCGGCAAAATGACCGCAGATCATCTCTTACTAATCGAATTTATATATAATCTCTCCTTTCTTAACAAGCCCTAATTCCCCGCGGGCGATTTTTTCAACTTCTTCTTTTTTATTGTTTTTCATCCTTTCAACTTGGTAGGCAAGCTTTTGGTTTTCCTCGCGCAAGCGGGCATTGGCCACCTTAATTTTTTCCCGCTCTTCTTTTAGATGGTAAATTTGCATCAGACCCCGCCCGCCGAAGATGGCCAAAAAAAGCATGGCCGAAACAAAAATGGCCAGAAATAAAATATATTGTTTGCGAACAGTTCCGAAGAAGCGCATAAGGAAAAATGCATTCTTTTTATGATTATTTGAAATAATAAGCTTTTCCCCAAAAATTGTAAAGTTTTTTTTATGCCTTTTTCACATAAACTTCCCGGGCGATCTCTTCATCGAGGGCCAGGGCTGTCTCCCCAATCTCTAACACAAAAGATGGGCGTTTTTGGGCCAAGCGCACCACTGATCCGGGAATTAACCCCAGGGAACTCAGCCGTTCCAAACGGGATCGCGAACGGGGAGTAATGAAAACGATGCGCCCCTCCTCCCCTAATTTCAAGTCGGCGAGAGGGCGGACCAGGGGTTCTATCTCCCTTTTGAACCGGGCACAACAGGGGCCCCTGGGAATAGGTTTACCATGGGGGCAAATCGGCGGATGCCCCAGGAAAGCACACACACTGTCCAGCACCTGGGGGTTAAGAACATGTTCAAACTGGCAGGCGCTTGATTCCATAAATTTCTCATCCAGCGCAAAGACTTCGGAAAGCAACCTCTCAGCCAGGCGATGCCTGCGGATGATCTCTTCCGCCCGCCGTTCTCCTTCTTCCAAAAAAGCCACCTGTCCTTCGCAAATGGAAATCCATCCATCGCCTTCCATTTTTGCCAATATTAGCTCCGCGTCTTCTTCTTCGGTCATCCGCAGAAATTCCTCCACACTGAACAGCCCCCTTTCACGCATTGTCCATAGAAGCTCTAAGATTTCTTCCCGCCGATGGGCTTCGCTCTTTTTCTCAGCATCATTCCCTCCCCTGCCAAACCTTTTCTGGCCCGGGGCAGCCGTTCCCCCTTTGGCTTGATTCATCGGCCTACCTCCTTTCCATCCTTTTCCCTCCAAAATATTCTCTTAAGAAAGTTCACCGTTCTGGATTCTTCTACGAACTGATAACGGCAACGGGGACAACAAATCAGGCTGCAGTTTTTGCAAAGCGGACACCTTCCGGAACATTCGCCATCATCCTTAGAAAAAAGATGCCCGCAAAGAGGACAGCGGAAGGTCTGACTCCTTTCTTCATTCATAACCGGACCCCAAGAGTGCGGAGCAAAAAGTTCAGTCCACCTCCGACCAGCAGGGCAAACGGAAAAATGAAACCAGCCATTGCCGATGCCTGCCGCAGTCCCCGTTCTTTTATGATCATGAAAAAATTAGCCACGCAGGGGATAAAAAGCGTGATGGTAACCAAACTCACCACGATCTGAATCGAATCCAGTTCGCCGGCTTTAGCCATGACAAATAATCCGGCTGCCCCATAATCCCTGCGCAGGAACCCTAAGAGCAAAGCTTGAGTCGCCTTGGCCGGTAAACCCAGAAACCCGACCACAATCGGCTCGGCCATATTCTGCAGGGCCTTTAGCAGGCTCAGGCGGTCCAAAGCAAATAAGATAAAGGTGCCCAACAGAAACAGCGGAACAGCTTCTTTTAAGAACCACTCCAGGCGCGCCACGGTCTTTATGAGGATATTTTTGAGCGTAGGAATGCGTAAAGGCGGTATTTCCATAATAAAGTCGGCCCTCTCCCCGGGAATGAGCTTGGAGGCTAAAAAACCAACGCATATCATGGTTCCCGCAACCACAAAAGCCCAAAGGGCGATGGCCTTAAACGACAATCCCGCGAACATGCCAACCATCACCCCTATTTGGGCCGAACAAGGAACCCCTAAAGCCAGAAGCAATGTGACTAAAATCCGTTCCTTTTTTGTCTCCAGTACCCGGGCAGTAAGGGTGGCCATGGTATCACAGCCCAGACCTAAAACCATGGGAAGGACCGCTTTGCCACTTAGTCCCATGGCCCGGAAAACCCGGTTGACCATCACTGCTAGACGCGGCAGGTATCCTGAATCTTCCAGCAATCCAAAAGCAAAGAAAAAGGTTCCTACGATGGGCAGGACGATAGCAATCGCGTAAGTAAGCCCCATGGTCACTAATCCATATGGACCAACAAAAAAATCCTGAAAAAATTGCCAGGGGAAAAGGTGTTCCACAATCCGGGTAACCGCCGGGTTGATGGCCTTTCCAAAAACTACGTTCAATAAAAAATCTACTCCTATGCCCGCTCCGAAATCCCCGACCAATTTATACATGGCGTAAAGCACCAGGAGAAGAATTGGGATTCCTCCAACGGGGTGGGTTGTCCAGTTACTTAAGGCGCTGGCCGCCATTCCCCGGCTACGCTTTTCTTTTCGGAAAACTTCCTCTAAAATTCGGTCCACCGCCTTCAAGCGTTTCTGGTTGATCAAAAATCCCAGAGGCTCTTGATGCTGACTTTGCAATATACGGCAAATCTCTTCGATCTTCTGGATAACCTTTTCGCTTAGTCGACAGTGCAGCCAATCTTTCAAGCTTTCGTCTCCAGCAAGAAGCATTAAAGCCAGCGCCCGCTTTCCTTTTTGCTTCTCTGGGAGGAGATTCTCAATTGCTTTAACCCCTTCTTCAATTTCTGGATTATAGACCGGGCGAATTTGCGGGATATAACCTGCTTCCAAACCTTTCCCCAACCCATCCAGGCCTTTCCGGCGGGTGGCTATTGTTGATAATACTGGAATTTTCAATAATTGGGCTAAATCATAATGGTCAATCGTAATACCGCGTTCCTTGGCCTCATCCGCCATATTCAAGGCTAACACTGCGGATTTTTCCATCTCGGCAAGCTGCATAGTAATCAATAAACCACGGCGGAGGTTCTTGGCGTCGCAGACTTGGATGACTTTTAAATCTTCATCCTCCAGAAGGATATCGCGGGTCACCCGTTCGTCTTCGGACATGGGGATGAGATTATTGATTCCGGGTGTATCTACAATAACCTGCCTCCGCCCTCCAACTTTGGAATTCCCCTGGGCAACCTCAACTGTGGTTCCCGGATAATTAGAAACGGTGACATATTGCCCGGTCAACCAACCGAAAATCACGCTCTTGCCCACATTGGGGTTTCCCACCAGGGCGACTCTTGGAATGGCTTCGCCCGTTGCGGTTGTTTTCCTTAAAGACTTATTCATTCGTGGCTTTTTCCCTAACTTCTTTTCCGGTCATCTCTTTTTTGGCAAGGCAATCCGCACAATGGCCGTAAAGCTCCAGTTTATGGTCAAAGATGCGGAAGCCCTTTTTTTGGGCAATGCGTGACTGCAATTCCTCGATGCGCCCGCTGGCGAATTCCACGATTTTGCCGCAGATCAGGCAGATCAAATGATCATGGTGCTCGCCTTCGGTGCGGTGCTCAAAGCGGGCGGTGCGCTGGCCAAACTGGCGCGCAGAAGCCCATCCGCTCTGAGCCAGCAGCTTGAGGGTCCGGTAAACCGTGGCATACCCAATACGCGGATTTTTCTGACGCACCCGCTGGCACAGCTCATCGACGCTCAGATGGTCCGCGGATTCCATAAACACCCGGGCGATCTCGTCGCGCTGGCGGGTGGACTTTAGCCCCCGTTCTTTTAAAAGCTGTTGAAAAGGCAATCCGGAAGTTTTTTCCATGGTCTTTTAAAATGATTTTGAAATTCATTTTCAAAATATCACGCCGGGAATACCCTGTCAAGGAAATAATAGGAAATTGTCTCAGTTTAGCGGTTTGAAAAAAATGGTATTAAAGCCTTTGTTGAGGGCCGGGGGTTAGAGCGGAACGCGCC
>JASEHN010000062.1 GCA_030018715.1 Thermodesulfobacteriota bacterium
CCATGGCGGGACCAGGCCCCCGGACCATGGATTCCCTCTGACCTTACGCCCCACCCCTTTTCAAAGGGCTAAAGTGTTACGTAGATGGAGAAATAAACAGGGGGACGGCAATCCTTCTTAGATAAGGAGATTGGGCGTTGGATAATAAAGAAAAGAATCCAACCTATCTAAGGGTGTCTTTACGTGTCCGCCAAAGAACAGGATATTTATCAGGCACCCGGGGGTTGATAGTCCAGCCCCATTTCTCTAATTTTCCGCCATAGTGTAGTCCTGCTTATTCCGAGCCTTTTGGCCGCCAGGGTTTTGCAGAACCGTGATTCCTCCAGTATCCGTCGAATGGATCTCGCCTCGTCTTCACTGTGGTTGTTGGGAAGATGGTGGTTTAAAGCCGGCACCTTTTTTTTAATGGCCAGGGGAAACCATTGAAAACTTCTTCCGGTCCCGGTGGGAGGTGTGGGCAAGGACAAACGAGGCATGGACAACTCAACTGATTCATGATAGTCTCCTAAACCGAAATGGCGGAAGCGACGAGTATTGCTGAAAGATACGACGTGGAAGGGGAATATGGGCAAGAACATCGTTGAGAAAGTGCTTCAGGCGCACCTCAGGGAGGGCGAGTATATTTCCGGAAAGGAAATCGGCATCCGCATCGACCAGACGCTGACCCACGACGCCACCGGCACCATGGCGTTTCTGCAATTCGAAGCCCTGGGCATGAATGAGGTTAAGGCCGAATGCTCGGTCTGTTACATCGACCACAACACCCAGCAGATCGGCTTCGAGAATAACGATGATCATCTGTACTTGCAGAGCGTGGCGGCCAGATTCGGCGTCGTCTACTCCCGCGCCGGAAACGGCATTTGCCACCAGGTCCATTTGGAGCGCTTCGGCCGGCCAGGCACGACGCTCCTGGGGGCCGACAGCCACACCCCCACCGGCGGCGGCATCGGCCAGATGGCCATCGGGGCGGGCGGATTGGACGTAGCGGTGGCCATGGGCGGCGGTTCCTTTTTCCTGGCCTGCCCTAACGTGTACCTCGTTAAATTATCCGGAAAGCTTAGCGATTGGGTGTCGGCCAAGGACGTGATCCTCAAGATGCTCTCCATGCTCACGACCAGAGGCAACGTAGGCGTAGCGCTCGAGTATGGCGGCGCAGGGGTGAAGACCCTGAGTGTGCCCGATCGAGCGACTATCTGCAACATGGGCGCCGAGATGGGCGCGACTACCTCTATCTTCCCGTCGGATGAAATTACCCGTCGTTTCCTCAGGGCCCAGGGCCGCGAGAAGGATTGGATTGAGCTATCTGCCGACGCCGATGCAAAATACGAGCGGGTCATTGAGCTCGACCTTTCCGCCATCGAGCCCCTGGCCGCCTTCCCGCACAGCCCCGGGAACATCAAGGAGCTCTTCGAGCTGGCCGGGATGAAGGTGGACCAGGTGTGCATCGGTTCCTGCACCAACTCTTCCTACAAGGACATGATGACCACTGCCGCCATCCTGAAGGGCCGGACGGTCAACCCCGATGTCAGCCTGGGCATCGCGCCCGGCTCCCGGCAGATTCTGCAGATGATGGCCAGGAACGGCGCGCTGTTCGACCTCATCGGCGCAGGCGGCCGACTAATGGAAAGCGCCTGCGGCTTTTGCGTCGGGAACCACTTCTCCCCCAGGAGCGCCGGCGTTTCCGTCCGCACCTCGAACCGCAATTTCGAGGGACGCTCCGGCACGAAGGACGCGCTGGTTTACCTCACGAGCGCTGAAGCGGCCGCCGTCGCCGCGGTGACTGGAACACTCACCGACCCGCGCACATTCGACATAGCCTACCCGAAGATCGAGGAACCCGATCAATACCTGATCGACGACAGCATGTTCATCTTCCCCAGGCCGGAGATGAAGAGCGCCGCGATCTTACGCGGTCCCAACATCGGCGAGCCCCCCCGCAATGAAAAGATGCCGCAGAGCCTGGGCGGCGAGGCCATGATCAAGTTAGGTGACAATACCACCACCGATCACATCACTCCCGCGGGCGCCCGCCTGAAATACCGCTCCAACGTCCCCAAGTACTCCGAATTTGTCTTCGAAACCATAGACGCCACGTTCTCCAGGCGTTGCCTGGAAAACAAGAAGAAGGGTTTGCCCAACATCATAGTCGCGGCGGAATCCTACGGGCAGGGCTCCAGCCGCGAGCATGCCGCCATGTGCCCGATGTACCTGGGCGTCAAGGCGGTGATCGCCAAATCCTTCGAGCGCATCCATTCGGCGAATCTGGTCAACTTCGGCATCGTTCCGCTAATCTTCAAGAATCCCGCTGATTACGACAAGATTGAAAAGGGCGATTTGCTCACGTCCGAGAACTGGCGCGACGCCCTGGCCGCAGGCAGGCCGGTATTCATCAGGAACGCGCGCAGGGGCGAAACTTATGAATGCACTTATTCGCTCTCAGACACCCAGCGGGCAATGGTCCTGGCGGGCGGGTTGCTGAACTGGATCAAGTCAAGGTGAAGAAACTTTCCCTTGCAGAAAGGCAAAGCAAACATCAAACAAAGGAGGGAACCGTATGAGAAGAGCAACAGGAGTATGGGTGGCGGTTTTGGGTTTGCTTGGATGGGTAGCGGGGTTTTGCGGCGTTGCGGCGGCGTATCCTGAGCGGGCCATTGAGATCATTGTTCCTTTCGGGGTTGGGGGCGGGAGTGATACGGCGGCCAGGGCAGTGGCAGAGGGAATGAAGCCGCTTCTAAAGGTCCCCCTGGTAATCACCAATATGCCCGGCGGGGGAGGCACAAAGGGCATGCTCCATGCGGCAGGGCAGCCTGCTGATGGCTACACGGTCTTTGCCGTAACCACATCCCATCTGATCGACGCTGTTGCGCCAAAGACTCGAGCTAATATTCTAAGGGATTTCGATCCTATAATGAGAATCCAGTGGGACACCACCGCCGTTATTATCTCCGGGGATTCAAAATTCAAGACGATTCAAGACCTCGTCGAATATGGCAAGAAAAACCCCAGATTTCTTAAATTTGCAGGAACCTCTCCCGGAGGATGGTCGGAGATTCAGACCATGGCCTTTTTCAAGAAACTCGGCGTTGATGTAACCTTTGTGCCTTTTGAATCCGGCGCAGAGATCAAGGCTGCCATCTTGGGAGGACATATCCATGGGGCATGTGAAGAGTTGGCAGAGACACTGCCTTTAGTCCAGGCCGGCAAATTAAAGGCTCTGGCGGTGATTATGGAGAAGAGGCATCCTGCCCTTCCTGACGTGCCAGCTACCCCTGAGTTAGGCGTTGATTATACCCAAGGGTTGATGAGGGCATGGGCGGTCAGAAAAGGGACGCCTCCTGAGCGGACAAAATATTTACACGATGTGATTAAAAAGGCTCTTGATGTGCCTGTTTATAAGAAATTTGTGCAGGATAATCATCTCTATGCCCGCCCCGGATACCTGGGCCCTGAAGAGACCAGAAAATACTGGGAGAGCGAGGTTAAGTTCTTTATGGATGTGCTTAAGAGTCTTGGTTATGTTAAATAATCCCTGCATCGTTAGATAAATTAAGGAAAGTGCGGAGCAACCCTTCCCTCTCCGCACTTCTTTAATGAACGAGGGAATTATGAAAAAAGATGAAATTGTGGCAAATTTTGTCATTATCGCCTTTTTTGTCTTCATGCTTTATGATTCCTTTAAACTGCATAAAATTCAACGATTCGGCGATGTAGGAAGCGGTTTCTGGCCCATACTTGCTCTATCCGCAGCCATCATTCTCAGTATCGCTCTGTTGATCTCCAACCTCAAAAAATACCAGGGAAGAAAGAAACAGCCTTCAGGTGAGGCCTCAACCTCACCCGCAGCCGAAATAGACCTAAAGAACCGCAGGAAAAAATTTGTTCTCAGTGCGATCTGCCTTTTAGGATATATCCTCATCATGCCATATATTGGGTTTATTCTTGCGACCATCGTCTATGTGTTTGCTTTCATCCTGGCCCTTGAAGAAAGAAGAAACCTTGTTCTGGCCCTTTCCCCTTTTCTGCTGACCGCGCTGATCGTAATCGTTTTTGCCAAATTTATAGGTATGCCTTTACCCAGGGGAGTGGATTTTTTTGCGGCATTCAGCCGGTTTATCTACTGATCGAGAGGAGGGCTAACCCTTGGTCGAGCACTATTTGACGGCATTTGCGGCGATCTTCCACCCACAGAATCTTCTGGCCTTGACCCTGGGAGGGTTATGGGGTCTCATGGCCGGGGCGCTTCCGGGAATCAGCACTTCGATGGGGGTCGTCCTTCTTCTGCCTTTCACCTACGCCATGTCCCCTCTCACGGCCTTTACGATCCTTGTAGCCGCCTATTGTGGAGGGATTACTGGCGGATCGATCACCTCCATTCTCTTTGGAATACCAGGGGAGCCTTCTTCCGTGCCCACGGTCATTGAGGGCCATTCTCTCGCCAAACAGGGGCGGGCTGCCTATGCCTTGTGGGTTTTTCTTCTCTGTTCAATCGGAGGAGGTTTATTCAGTGTATTTGTGATGATGGCGGCCACGCCTATCATTGCGAATTTTGCGCTGCGCTTTGGCCCCCCGGAATATTTTGCGCTGACCATGCTCGGATTAAGTGTGGTATCGGGGCTGTCAGGAGGCTCTGTTTTAAAGGGTCTGATATCCTGTATGCTTGGCATATTCCTGGCCACGATCGGAACCGATGGGATAACCGGTCTCGAACGGTTTACATTTGGAACAACGATCCTTCTGGGGGGGATCAGTTTTATCACTGCCATGGTTGGATTACTGGCTGTATCCGAAATTTTCATCGAGGCTGAAGAACCTTTTAAAGAATATAAGGGCTCTGCTAACTACCGGGGCATGAAAGAAGAGATGCCTAAGTTTTCTGAATTTAAGGAGAACTGGCCAACCTTGACCAAATCGCCCATTATCGGAACCATCGTTGGAGCCCTGCCCGGCGCAGGGGCAACGATCGCGGCCTTTCTGGCCTATGGTGAGGCAGCCAGGACCTCCAAACATCCTGAAAAGTTTGGCAACGGGGCTGTAGAAGGTTTAATGGCTGCTGAATCCGCCAATAATGCCTCAACCGGCGGGTCCATGACCATCCTCCTTTCGCTGGGCATTCCCGGAAGCAATACGACGGCCATGCTTATTGCGGCCTTTATGATCCATGGACTCCAGCCCGGCCCATTATTGCTGACCCAGAGGCCGGATATCATTTACGGCATCTTTGTGGCCATGCTCATGGCCAATGTATTTTTATTAGGATTAACCATCGTGGGGATTCGCATGTTTTTGCAGTTGAACAGGCTCCCTTATTCGGTATTTTCAGCGGCGATCATGATTCTCTGCGTCATCGGGGCCTTTGGATTGAATAATAATATGGATGACCTTTACCTCATGTTGGCGTTTGGATTAATCGGTTACTACATGAGAAAATACGGCTTTCCGATCGCTCCGGCTGTGTTGGCCCTCGTCCTGGGAGACCTTGCAGAACTCTCTTTGAGAAGGTCGCTGTTACTCTCCCTGGGTGATCCTCTCATCCTGGTTTCCAGACCGCTCAGCGCCATTTTACTCGCAGCTGCCGTCTTCTCTATCGTATATCCATTGTTCAAGAAGCCGAAAATGCTTCAAGGACTGTAAGCGGATGTGTGCGGTAAACGAGTGCATATTAAATCTGGTTGGCCAAAATGATGGCCTCGGCGATCTCGCGCATTGATTTTCTTAAGTCCATGGATTTTTTCTGGATTCTGCGGAAGGCTTCTTCCTCGGAAATATGCTGTTCTTTCATCAAAATCCCTTTGGCCCGCTCCACAACCTTACGGGAAATCAACTCATCCTCAATAATCTTAGCCTTCATGATCAAACCGGCGTTCTCGATGGCAATGGCTGCCTGGTTGGCTACGGTGGTAAAAACTTCCACCTCGCTCTTAGTGAACTTGTGCGGGTAGGAGGTGTAACAGTTAATCACCCCGATGACTTTATCTTTCACGCACATGGGAACGCTCAACATGGAAACCAGCCCCTCTTTTTTGGCCAGTTCTTTCTCCTTGTATCTCGGCTCCTTCAGAACGTTATAGATCATCATTGGCCTGTTCTCCACGGCCACATATCCCACGACACCTTCGCCCAGTTTGAGGCTTCTCTCTTTCAGGTACTCTTCGCTCATGGCCTGCGTAGCTCTGATCTTTAAGGCATTGTCTCTCTCGTCCAAAAGCCAAAGGGAGCATACTTTCGATTTCATCACCTCGGCTGTAACCACCACGATCAGGCTGAGGATGTCTTCCAGGTAGAGGTCGGAGGAGATGGCCTTGCTAATTTTGGCAAGAGCTTCTAACTTTTTAACTAACGATCCTTTGGTGCTTGTTGGAGCCATGGGAAGATAACCTGTTCATGGAATTCTTTTTGTATATTTGATATTATAACCACAGCCTTTGTCAAGTGTCTTCTCCCCTGATGTGTTGCCCTCTGACCGCCGATCACATTCTTTCTTCTTAAGACCATGCGCAAGATCTCATCCATGCCCAGGCTCAGGCGGAGGGCGCTTGCCTAGCTGATCCCCCTCCCGCCTCAGAGACTGCGTCGCAATACTGAAATCGGGCAGCCCGGCCTGGAGGGCATTCTCTCGGAATCATAAGGCGGTGGTTCTTTCATAGGAACGCGGCGGGCTGAAACCTAAATAAATCCGCAATACTTCGAATCCGCCGCCCCTTTGCGGAACCAAACTGGAAAGCCACGTAGAACTACTTCATCCGCCGATGATTCCTCGTTCATGCCCTCCAGCCCTATTATGACATGGTTTCTGGGCGACAATAAAGGTGGGAGAATGAAAGTTATAGACGGTCAGTCTTCTTCTGATTCATATCATAGTGGAAATTAGGAAGTTGGCTTAAAAAGAAGTGTTGCTTTTAGCAGAAATTTTCTTAAAATGATGGCAGAAGAAGGGGAAGGGAATCCATGAAAAACTTTGGCCGAAAAATCACCCGCCGTGATTTTCTGAAATCCGCTGCTGCCGGCGCTGCTTTGACCTTGGTCGGAAAGCCTGTTTTTTCAAATGCCAAAGATGAGTACGACTTGGTGGTCATTTCCGGCGACCCGGCCCCGGCAACGAGAAGAGCATTGGAAGCTATGGGCGGTATCTCCCGTTTCGTCAAAAAAGGCCAGCGCGTTGTCCTTAAGCCCAACATGTCTTTTCCCCGCCCGCCGGAATCCGGTTGCAATACCCACCCCCAGGTGGTGGCCACCGTAGCCCAGGCCTGCCTGGAAGCAGGCGCCCAACAGGTTATGGTCATGGATTACACCCTGAGCCGGCCCGAACTCTGCCTGGAACGTTCGGGAATTCGCCAGGCATGCAAACCCCTTAAAAACGTCCATGTCATTGGCATCGAAGAAAGAAAGTTTTTCCGGGAAATTAAAATCCCCCAGGGAAAAGTCCTGGATCACGTGGAGGTCTTAAGGGAGGTTTTGGAAAGTCCGGTACTGATCAGTCTCCCCGTAACCAAGTCGCACTCAGCTACCGGAGTGAGCATGGGCATCAAGGGGCTGATGGGTTTAATCTGGGACCGCAAGAGCTTCCACGATAAATATAACATAAACCAGGCACTGGCCGACCTGGCCACGGTTATTAAGCCCCAGCTAACTATCCTGGATGCTTCTCGGGCGCTGGTTAACGGTGGACCCGGGGGTCCGGGAGAGGTTCAGAAACCCAACCTGATCATTGCCGGTGTGGACCCGGTGGCTGTGGACTCTTACGGAGTAACAGTAGCCCCCTGGTACGGTCAAAATTTTAAAGGCCGGCAGGTTGAACACCTGCTGGTTGCCCACCAACGGGGCCTGGGGAAAATCGATCTCGATCAACTCCGCATCTTCAAGGGGAAAGCATGAGGACATTTGTCCAGGCTTTCTCGCTAATCCTTTTCTCCACCCTTTTTATCTTTACCACCTACAAGCTGCCGGATTGGCTTCCGGCAGATATGTATTTGCGCCTGGACCCCCTGATAGGATTGAGCGCTATCCTCGCCGGAAAGGAAGTCATCGGCCGAACTCTATGGTTCCTAATGATTATCGGGACCACCCTGGTCATCGGCCGCTTCTTTTGTGGCTACTTCTGCCCTATGGGGGTGACCATCGATTTAGGCCACTATCTTCTCTGGCGCAGAAACAAAATCTCCGTCTTAAAAAGCGCAGAGAGCTTCCGTAAGGCAAAATTTTTCTTGCTCTTCATTTTCCTCGGCGCAGCCCTGGCCGGAGTTTCCCTGACTTACCTCATGGACCCCCTGCCCCTGCTTACGCGCTTTTACACTTTCATCCTTTATCCTCTGGTAATCACCCTGATTAATTTATCCATAGATCTTTTGCGGCCTATCTTTCACGCCCTGGGATGGGTGGGTTTATCTCACCTGCATTATGCGCAGCCAGTTTTTTACATGGCCCTCATCACCTTCCTCATCTTTGCCGGAATCATAACCCTTAACCGCCTTGCCCCCCGCTTCTGGTGCCGTTACCTCTGCCCTCTCGGGGCATTGCTCAGCTTTATCTCCCCTCTGGGGCTCTGGAAACGCCGGGTCAGTAAAGAATGTAACGAATGCCTCAAATGCCAGAGGGACTGCCCTATGGGAGCGGTGGAGGAGGACCCGCGGAGGACTCGCCTTCCCGAATGCATTCAATGCCAGACCTGCGCCCATGTTTGCCCGCAAGGGGCGATTACTTTCCCGGCGTCTATCTCTTCCGCAAAAGCGCTGGCTGGTGAAAAATATGGGCCAGGCGGGGAATACTCACCCGTGGATTTTTCCCGCAGAGGGTTCCTTTATTCCGTGTCCGGAGGATTGACTGTTGCTTTTTTGGCTGACCGGACACCCTTTACTCCCCTTAAGGAGAAGCGCCAGCTCATCCGCCCGCCGGGAGCGCTTCCCGAAACGAATTTTTTAAAGGTTTGCATCCGTTGCGGGGAATGCATGAAATCCTGCCCAACCAATACGCTTCAACCCTGCCTGTGGGAATCAGGTCTGCCTGGCCTCTGGACGCCCAGGATGGACCTGCGCTTTGCCGCCTGCGAGCAGGAATGCAACGTCTGCGGAAAAGTCTGCCCGACCCAGGCCATCCGCTCTCTCCCCCTGGAAGAAAAAACCCACGCCAAAGTCGGCACAGCGGTTTTATTAAAAGAAATGTGCCTGGTGTGGGCTCAGGATAAGCTCTGCCTGATCTGCGACGAGATCTGTCCGTATAACGCCATTGTCTTCCGAACCGTGGAGGGATATCGCCGTCCTTTTGTCATTGCCTCGCGCTGCAACGGTTGCGGGTTCTGCGAACAGAAATGCCCCATACATGGGGAGTCAGCCATCATTGTTGTTCCGAGCGGGGAAATCCGGCTGAAGGAAGGTTCCTACGTTAAAGAAGCTAAAAAGCTTGAGCTTGAGTTCAAACCAGATCCCGGCGATGACAAATTTATTTTGGAAGAGTCTGGATTAAAAGTGGAGGGTGATAAAAAGGAGGGAGAGAAGCTTCTTCCCCAAGAGAAACCTAAGCCCTCTAAACCGAAAGGGTTCCTTTAATATAAAAAGGAGAATCCAGAATTCAGGAGTCAGAAGGCCGAAATAAAATAATCCTGGATTCTGAATTCTGTCTCCCGGCTCCTTCTTTTTTTTTATTTTTCTTTGGCCGTAATTCCCAGCTCCTTGATTTTTCTGCGCAAGGTGTTGCGGTTGATCCCCAGGAAGCGAGCCGTCTTTAACTGAACGTGTTTTGTCTTTTCCAACGACGATATCAACAAGGTTCGTTCCACCACGTTCAACACATCTTCATAAAGCCGCCCGTTTGATCGGGGATCGACTTTCATCTCTGCCACCATGCGGGCGATGCGCTCTTCCAGGATTTCGGTCAATGAAATTCTTCTTCGGGCTTTGGGGACGCTCCGCCCCAGAGTCTCCAATTCCTTCCGGAAACTCCAGTTTTCCTCCAGCAAAGCCCGATTCTCTGTGGTCATATCCTTGCGCATCAACATGGCCTCGCCAATGAGAGCGCAAACCTCATTTAATAGATTTAGATCTTCAGTAACTGCCACTGGATCTGCATAAAAGCGGTCCACGCCTAAAATGCCGGTGATGGCCCCCCGGATTTTCACCGGGGCGCAAAGGAAAGAAGTGCTGGGCCGCTTGGGGGCTGACTTCGTTCTTCCGTCATAAAGCCAAACGCTTTCTCCTCCATCGACCACTGCGGCCATCTGTCCTTTCTCCAGAATCCGCTGGATGACTCCTGATCCGAAGTATTCCTTTCTCCGCCTCATCTCTTCGGGAGAGAGGCCCTGGGCTCCGTTCATCTCCCACTCGTTGGATTCGGCGTTCATCACCAGAAACCCCCCCCGTTTCATCCCCATTTGCTGGGAGAGGACGCCGAGAATCCGCGAATAAGCCTCCTTCAGATCCACGGAGGCGTTCAGGGCTTTGACGACTTCGTACAAAGTCTTCAATCTGGAGACTGCTTTATCCTGCGTATCTTTTTCAGTTGAGGCGCTCATATATTGCTTTACCTCTTCCGGGAAAGAAAAAAACTTCCCCCCCCTGTCCCTGGTTGTAACAGGCATCTTAAATCTTGCAGAACGAAGACATCTGGGATTTCCCTATCAGGGTAAGATGATAGTGGAGAAATGCCTCCCCCGTTTTTGCTTATAAGCTTACGCTACTAAAAATGAAAAAACGTGTCAAGACCATTTTTCAATTTTCTTTTCCACCGGGGAGAGATCAGGATTTCAGCTTTTCTCTCAAGAGCAGCGGGATCCTGACGATTTTTCCTTCTCTGTCGACGAAGGCATGGAGGGTCTTTCCCGTTACCAGCTCCATTCCATCTTCTTTCCGTAAAATTCGGTAGGCAAACTGGATGCTGGCCCTCCTCAGAAAATCAACGGAGGTTTCGATGATCAAAACATCATCATACTTAGCCGAAATTAGGTATTTACAGAAGACCTCGGAAACAGGGAGGTAGATACCGTTTTCTTCCAGCTCCTTATAAGGAATGCCGAGGTTGCGGATGAATTCGGTCCTGCCCATCTCAAACCAGCGCAGGTAGTTGGCGTAATAGACAATGCCCATGGCATCGGTTTCCGCGTAGGTCACCCGGGTTTCCGTTCTATTATGAAGATTGGTCATGTGCTAAATCCCCAGCCAAAGATATTTGAAATTTTGTATCAATTCAGCGGTTTGAAAAAGTAGTTTGACCGCCTTTGTTAAGGCCCGGGGGCCTGGGCGGAACGCGCCGGAAGCATCGGCCGGGTT
>JASEHN010000654.1 GCA_030018715.1 Thermodesulfobacteriota bacterium
ACCTCAGTGTCCTCTGTGGCTAAAAATTAAAATACTAAAAATTGGCAAAAAGGAAATTCCTATACAATCAAGTTAAAATAATAAACCCGAACCCGAAACTCGCAACCGTTGTTAACGGGGTGTAATCCATGCAAGAAATCCTCGCTGACCTTAAGGCCGAACAGGAAGCCCTGGATCGATTTTTAGGCGCGCTCACGGAAGCTCAGTGGGATCTGCCCTCTTCGGCAGAAGGCTGGACTTTAAGGGACTCGGTCGCGCATATCGCCCACATTGACGAGGTGGCTGTTTCCCTTCTCCAGGGAGATTTGTCACCTCTCGAAGAAGCCGCCAGGGTCAAGTTTGGTTTCACAGAGATCGGTCCGAAAAAAGGGCGATCCATGAAATCATCAGAGGTTCTTCCCTGGTGGCGGAAGGTTCGTTCGGTCATGATGGCTGAACTCAGCAAGTGCGACCCCAAACAAAGGGTTCCCTGGTTTGCCATGCCCATGGGAGCTCGCGCCTTTGCCACTGCCCGGCTGATGGAAACCTGGGCTCATGGCCTTGATTGTTTTGACACGGTGGGCGCTGAGGCGGAGGATACGGACCGGCTGCGGCATGTTGCTTTGCTGGCCTACATGGCCAGACCTTATGCTTACCAGGTGAATGGACTTGAATTGCCGGGGACTCCTTTGCGGATCGAGCTCGTGCTTCCTTCCGGAAAGCCCTGGGCTCAGGGCCCCGAAGATGCCCTGGACCGAATCAGCGGCCGGGCAGGGGAATTCTGCCGGGTGGCCGTAAGAAGAAGGCACTGGAGAGATATGTCCCTAAAAATCGAAGGAAATGAAGCCAGGCGCTTTATGGAAATTATCCAGACCTACGCCGGTCCGCCAGGCTCCGGGCGAAAACCCTTGACCCCATGAACCCTCGAATCCTTGAACCCTATTTGGATATTTCTCTGGCCAAGCTGCTCATGATCGGCGGCAAAGGCGGGGTGGGGAAAACCACCTGCTCTGCGGCCATAGCCCTCCATTTTGCCCGTTCGGGCCAGAAAACCCTCCTCATCTCCTCGGATCCCACGCCTTCTCTTTCGGACATCTTCGAAATTGAAATAGGCCCGCGGGAGAAACAGATCAAAGGGGTTGAACATCTTTATGGCCTGGAGATCAATTCCGAAGTCATCCTGCAGCGCTGGAAGGAGCGCTTTGGCCCGGAGATTCATGAAGTCCTCTCGGCCTTCGCCAACCTGGATTATGATTTCCTGGATTACATCGGCGGGGCCCCGGGCATAGAAGAAGAGTACATGCTCCATTACATCGTGGAATTGGTAGAGGGCGGGCGGTACGACCGGGTCGTCTGGGATACCGCTCCGGCCGGGCACACCCTGCGTCTCCTCCATCTCCCCCAGCTTTTCCTCAATCACCTGGAGGCCGCAGCCAGGTTCTACATGAATCTTTACGGGGCTTTTGAAAAAATTGCCAACACCGTCCGCTTGAAAAAGAGCAAACGGAGCATACTCCAAATCATCGAAGGCTGGAAAGAGCTTTCCCAGAAGATTTTGAATTTTATCCGCGACGGGCAACGCACATCCTATGTCATCGTAACCATCGCCGAAGCCCTGGGGGTGCGTTTGACGGAAAGGATTCTTAAGGATTTTGACGCCTTTAACCTAACTGTCGGCCATCTCCTTATCAACCACCTTGTCCAGGAAGCGGACTGTGCTTTTCATCGCCGGCGACAGGCTATGCAGCGCAAGTATTTAAATCAACTCCGGGATGCCTATGGTAAGAGAATGTCCCTTGTCGAGATTCCTTTGCTGGCTGATGAAGTAAAGGGAATTAAGCGCATCAGGGAATTTTCCAACTTTCTTTTCCCGGAGAAAAAAAGGTCTCATCGTTGAAAAAATCTTCGCCCTTTATTTGATTGCATAGGAATTTCCTTTTCCAACTTTAGTCCGCCTGCGGCGGAATTACTTTAGATGCTTGACACTTATCCTTTATTTTTTCTGTAACACTTTAGCTCTTTGAAAAAAGGTGTGTCACCGGGGCCAAGGGATTCCAGGGCCCGGGGGCCAGACCGGCCCGCTTGGAATCATAAG
>JASEHN010000655.1 GCA_030018715.1 Thermodesulfobacteriota bacterium
GGAATGGCTCCAGGAGGCCTATCTCATTGCCTCAGTTGACCTTGGGGAAAATCGTGTCCGCTCAGGAGCCCTACTTCTGGCCTTTTTGACCAAACCGACCCAGCTGGCCTCTGGCCGCTATGTTGATCTATTGCGCTCAATTTCCCGGGAAGCCCTTCTGGCCCAGTTCGGCAATATCGTCAAGGGGTCCATGGAACACCTCGCACCCGGGGAAAAACCCCTGGGAGAAGCCCGGGTGGCCGGAGATGGCACGGCTTTAGGGCGTTTCTGCACCGATTTCACTCAGAAAGCGGCTGCCGGGGAGATTGATCCCGTCTTTGGGCGCGACCGGGAGATATATCAAATGATCGACATCCTGGCCCGGAGAAGGAAAAATAACCCCATTGTTGTGGGGGAGGCCGGAGTGGGTAAGACCGCAGTAGTGGAAGGCCTGGCCTTGAGGGTGGTAGAAGGGGATGTGCCCGACCTTCTCAAGGGCGTTTCCATCCTGGGGTTGGACATGGGCCTGCTTCAGGCCGGGGCCGGGGTCAAGGGCGAGTTTGAAAACCGCCTGAAGTCGGTAATCAACGAAGTCAAGGCTTCCGCGAAACCGATCATCCTTTTTATCGACGAAGCCCATACTCTGATCGGAGCAGGTGGTCCCAGCGGGGGAAGTGATGCGGCCAACCTATTGAAACCTGCGCTGGCCAGGGGAGAGCTGCGCACGGTGGCGGCCACCACCTGGTCGGAATATAAGAAATACTTCGAGAAGGACGCTGCCCTGGCCCGCCGTTTTCAACTGGTAAAACTCGATGAGCCCTCGGTGGATACGGCGGTGTTGATCCTGCGCGGGCTGAAGGCCAAGTATGAGGAGGCTCACGGGGTGGTCGTGCGGGACGACGCCATCCGGGCGGCCGCGGAACTATCCAGCCGTTATATCTCCGGCCGCCAACTGCCGGACAAAGCCGTTGACCTCCTCGACACAAGTGCAGCCAGAGTAAAAATTCTACTTACGGCCAAGCCGGACGTCATCGATGCCAAGGAGCGAACCATTCAGGCTCTGCAACGGGAAAAAAAGGCTTTGCAAAGGGACCTTCTCCATGGAATTGAAATCGATGCCGGGCGGCCCCAAGAACTCGACGACGAAATAAAAAAATTGAGCGAAGAAGCGGCTACGCTCAAGGAGCGATGGCTTTCGGAGCAGGAACTGGCTCAGCGCCTGGTTGGGTTGAGAAAAGAGCTTTATACCTTAAAAGATCAGGGCGGCCCGGAAGAGAAGGCCGTGGAACTCAAGGCGGAGATTGATAAAGCTTCCGCCGAGCTGGCCACCCTCCAGGGGGATTCCCCTTTAATCCGGATTGAGGTCGATCCGGATGTGGTGGCCAAAGTTGTCTCCGATTGGACCGGAATCCCCCTGGGGAAGGTTTTGCGCGATCAGGCCCAAAATATTTTGAATCTGGAAGCCAATCTGCGGCAGAGGATCAAGGGGCAGGAAGAAGCCCTGTCCATCATCAGCCAGGTCATCAAGGCGGCCAAGTCCGGCCTGACCGATCCCCATCAGCCCCTCGGCATCTTTCTCTTAGTGGGCCCGAGTGGAGTGGGCAAGACCGAAACCGGTCTGGCCGTAGCCGATATCCTCTTCGGAGGGGATCGTTTTCTGGTTACCATTAACATGAGTGAGTTTCAGGAAGGACATACGGTGAGTCGTTTGATTGGATCGCCCCCGGGCTACGTGGGTTTCGGCGAAGGCGGAGTATTGACCGAGGCCGTGCGCCAGCGTCCCTATTCGGTGGTGCTCATTGATGAAGTGGAAAAGGCTCATCTGGACGTCATGAACCTTTTCTACCAGGTTTTTGATAAGGGGATGCTCTCCGACGGGGAGGGAAGGGTGATCGATTTCAAAAATACGGTGCTCTTCTTAACCAGTAATTTAGCCTCGGATGTGATTACCCAGCTTTGCTCCACTGAGACCCGGCCTTCCCTGGAGACCGTAAGCAGCGCCATTAGGCCTATTTTAAGCAACCACTTCAAACCCGCTTTGCTGGCCCGGATGACCATCGTTCCGTTCTATATTCTGGATGCACAGTTCATGA
>JASEHN010000063.1 GCA_030018715.1 Thermodesulfobacteriota bacterium
CCTGGAATCCCTTGGCCTTTACAACACACCTTTTTTCAAAGAGCTAAAGTGTTACTAAAAAAGGAGGTTTGAATCGTGGCAAGTCCATCACTTGATGACTTCAAACGCCTGGCCCGGTTGGGCAACTTCATACCCGTGCATGAAGAGGTGCACTTTGACTGGGAAACTCCGATTTCGGCATTCCGGAAAATCGACTCTAAAAAGTTTTCTTTCCTCCTCGAAAGCGTGGAAGGCGGGGAAAAGTGGGGACGCTACAGCTTCCTGGGTTCAGGCCCCTCTCACCTTTTCCGCAGCCAGGGGGAAGAATACGAAATTCTCAAAAACGGCGAGGTTCTGCGGAAGGGAAAAAGTAAAGATCCTTTGCGGGCCCTGGAAGCATTCCTGGGAAACTACCGGCCCGTGCTGGATGACTCCCTGCCTCGTTTTTTCGGGGGGGCCGTAGGTTATGTCAGTTATGATACAGTCAGGTCTTTCGAAAAAATCCCTGAAATTCTTCCGCCAGTCCGGGACTTCCATGACTGTTGTTTCATGATCACCGATACCCTTTTAATTTTCGACAACGTGAGGCAGACGATCAAAGTGATAGCCGGCGTCTTCTTGGACGGCTCTCAATCCCCGGAAGAGGCCTACCGGCAAGCTGAGGAGAGGGTCGGGGGAATCGTGGCCAGACTGCGGAGCCCTTCTGTCCCGGCTGCTGAAAAGAAATCTTTCTCCCCCTCTCCTCTCCGTTCCAATTTAAGCCGGGAGGAATTCATTAAGAAGGTGGAAAGAGCCAAGGAATATATCCGCGCCGGGGATGTTATCCAGGTCGTGCTCTCCCAGAGGTTTTCCACCGAACTTCACTGCGATCCCTTCGATGTATACCGCGCCCTGCGCTCCATCAACCCTTCGCCCTATCTCTTTTATTTGCAGATGGATGATACGGTTCTGTTAGGGGCTTCCCCGGAGGTGATGGTCCGCCTGGAGGGAAATCAAATCGAGCTCCGGCCACTGGCCGGAACCCGCCGCAGGGGGAAGACCGAAGAGGAAGACAGGGAGATGGAGAAGGATCTTCTTGCGGACGAAAAGGAAAGGGCTGAGCATATCATGCTGGTTGACCTCGGGCGGAACGATGTGGGCCGGGTGGCCGAGATCGGCTCGGTGGAGGTCACGGAATTGATGGGGGTGGAGCGCTATTCTCACGTCATGCACATCGTCTCCAACGTGCGGGGCCTGCTGGCCCCGGGAAAGACTGCTTTCGATGTTTTCCGGGCGGCGTTTCCGGCCGGGACAGTCACGGGGGCCCCGAAGATTCGGGCCATGGAGATCATCGAGGAATTGGAGCCGGTCCGGCGGGGGTCTTACGCGGGGGCAGTAGGATACTTCAGCTTTTCGAAGAACATGGACACCTGCATTACCATCCGCTCCGTTCTCATAAGGGAAGGCAAAGCCTACATTCAGGCGGGTGCGGGCATTGTCGCCGATTCCGAGCCGGAGAGAGAATTCGAAGAGACCCTGAACAAAGCCCAGGCTATCTTTAAATCCATAGAGCGCGCCGAGGAGGGTTTGCCATGATTCTCTTGATCGACAATTACGATTCATTTACTTACAACCTGGTGCAATACCTGGGCGAGCTGGGGGCTGGCTGCCAGGTTTACCGCAACGACCAGATTGATCTTCCTTTCATTCTTAGGACAGGGCCTGATTACCTGGTCGTTTCCCCCGGGCCCTGCACCCCCCAAGAAGCCGGAATATCTAAGGAGGCTATTCTTATGATGGCCGGCCGGATTCCCATTCTGGGAGTGTGCCTGGGCCATCAATGCATAGGCGCTGTTTTCGGGGGGAAAATCATCCAGGCCAAACGCCTGATGCACGGGAAGAGCTCCCTCATCCATCACGACGGCAAGACCATTTACCGGGGCCTCCCCAATCCGTTTAAAGCCATCCGCTACCATTCCCTCATAGTCGAGCGGGAAAGCCTGCCGGAGTGCCTGGAAATTTCGGCGGAGACAGAGGAGGGGGAGATTATGGGCCTCCGGCATAAGGTTTTTCCCATTGAAGGCGTGCAGTTTCATCCGGAATCAATCATGACCGAGGGAGGGAAAATCCTTCTTGAGAATTTTTTGCAAAGGGGAGAAAACAGCCATGTTGAAAGAAATCATCGCTAAAGTTGTCGAGGGGCAAGATCTAAGCGAAGGAGAGGCTGCCCAGGCCATGGCCCATATAATGGAGGGAGAAGCTTTGCCCACCCAGATCGCTGCCTTCCTTACTGCTCTGCGCATGAAGGGAGAGACAAACCAGGAGATTATCGGATTTGCCCGGACCATGCGGGCCAAGGCCGTGCGTATCCAGGCCGAACAAGGGGAAGATGTTGTAGATACCTGCGGGACCGGAGGAGACGGGAGCGGCACCTTCAACATTTCCACGGCAGTCGCTTTCGTAGCCGCCGGAGGAGGGCTGACCGTTGCCAAGCATGGCAACCGTTCGGTTTCCAGCCGCAGCGGGAGCGCCGATGTCCTGGAGGCCCTCGGGCTCAATATTTACCTGCCGCCGCCAAAGGCGGAAAAATCCCTGCGAGAACTCAAAATGGCTTTCCTCTTTGCTCCTTCATTCCATCCGGCCATGAAGCATGCCCTATTGCCCCGCAAAGAGATCGGCATCCGCACGGTCTTCAACCTCCTCGGCCCGCTGACCAATCCGGCCGGGGCCACTGTTCATCTTCTGGGCCTTTATCGCGAAGACCTGCTCCAGCGGGTGGCGGAGGTGCTGCGGGACTTAGGGAGCAAGGCGGCCTTTGTCGTTCATGGGAAGGACCATAGCGACGAGATCAGCATCACCGGAAAAACAAACATCTGCCAGCTCAAGGATGGAGCCATCGAGAAATACCAGATTGAGCCGGAAGAAGCGGGTTTGGAAAGGGCCCCTCTAATGGCCATTCAAGGCGGGACGCCCGAAAAGAATGCGGAAATCCTTTTAAGAATACTTAAAGGCGAACCAGGGCCGGCTAAAGATGTTGTCTTATTGAACGCGGCTGCCGTCTTTGCTGCTGCCGGAAAAGCAACATGTTTAAGAGAAGGAATAGCCATGGCCCGGGAGTCCATTAATTCAGGAAAGGCGCTGCAAAAACTGAATGAGCTCATCCGGTTTTCCAGGGAGGAAGGTTGAATGTTTTTAGAAAAAGTGGCTGCGCTGAAGAAGGTAGAGGTTCAGAAAAGAAAAAAATCTTCTTTAATAAAAGAAATGAAAATAAGGATTGCCGGTCTATCCCCGCCGAGGAATCTCATGGAGTCTATCACGCAAAGCGCTCCCATGGCCCTGATCGCCGAGATCAAGCGGGCTTCTCCCTCTGCCGGGATAATCCTAAAAAATGCCGACGTGCCGGCGATTGCCGGAGAATACCAGGCCGGGGGAGCTTCGGCCATCTCAGTTCTCACCGAGGGACATTTTTTCGGGGGAGACCTTGGCCATCTCGGGGAGGTAAAGGAAAAGGTTAAGCTTCCCCTCCTGCAGAAAGATTTCATCATCGATCCCTTCCAGATCTATGAGGGAAGAAGCGCCGGCGCGGATGCGGTATTGCTCATTGCGGCGATTCTTGGCGGCGCCCAAATACAGGAGTTTGCCGAGCTGGCCGGAGACCTGGGAATGACGCCTCTGGTGGAAATCCACGATGAGGATGACCTGCGGAAAATTTCCAGCTTTCCCCTCCCGCTCATCGGGATCAATAACCGCAACTTGAAGACGCTGGAGGTGAACTTAGAAGCAACGCTTCACCTGATCAAAAAAATTCCGCAGGGGACGCTGGTCCTCAGCGAGAGCGGGATAAAATCCCGGGAAGATGTGGAACGCCTCCAGGAAGCCGGCGTGAGCGGCATTCTGGTGGGTGAGATCTTAATGCGGGCCCCTGACCGGGCCGCTAAAATCCGCGAGTTATTGAATTTGGATCATCTCCAAATTAGTTGAGGGCCAAAGAGTTGGCATATTTAAAATGGACAGTGATTTCAGGGGCCCGGAAGAAAAGTCAGCTTGCTTGCAATCATGAGGCACATATCTCTCCTTAGCTGTGGCGGGGGGCTCGGCAATTTCTTCGAAACTTTGTTTTCCCGCCCCCGCTGCGCTTTGCGGAAGGCGGCAGGGGGTTTATGGAAAGTGGATATCCCGCCGATGCTTGCGGCGCAATCTGCCTTTCCTTCCGGTCCCTTGGCAGGCTTTCAGTAAAAATTTGATCAACTAATTTGGAGATGAACCTTAAAATAAAATCCTTCTTTATCGATAAAAGAATCTTTCTATGACCAAAAAAATGCTCATTAACGCCGTTGACCCCGAGGAAAGCCGCATGGCCATTGTGGAGGACGGCGTGCTGGCCGAACTGATCATCGAGACTTCCCTGCAGGAACTATCGCGGGGAAATATTTACAAGGGGAAAATCGTAAATATTGAACCCAGCCTGCAGGCTGTTTTTGTGGATTACGGGGAAGCCCGCCACGGCTTTTTGCCTTTCTCCGAAATTCACCCCGATTATTACGCTAACAATTCCCAGGATGCCCAAAAGGGGGGGCGCCCCCGAATCCAGGAGGTTATCAAACGAAACCAGGAAGTTCTCGTCCAGATAGAAAAAGAGGAGACGGGAACCAAAGGGGCGGCGTTAACGACTTACATTTCTCTTCCTGGAAGATACCTTGTGCTCATGCCCGGGAGTGATGGGGGCGGGATCTCCCGCAAAATCGAGGACGAGAAAGAACGCCGGAAAATTAAAGAGATCGTTCAACAGCTCGAGGTTCCTGCGGGAATGGGATTAATCGTGCGCACGGCCGGCCTGGAAAAAAACAAAAGCGAACTTGCCAAAGATATGCATTATCTCCTCCGCCTCTGGGAATCCATTCTGGCCAAGTCCAAAAAAATACCTGCCCCTTCCATCATATATCAGGAACGCGACCTGGTCATCCGCTCCATTCGCGACTATTTCACCCCGGACCTCAACGAGGTGCTCATCGACAACAAAGAGTTTTTCAACCGGGCCAGGGATTTCTTCCGGGTGGTCATGCCCCGCTACCAGAACAAAGTAAAACTTTACGGCGAAAAGCGCCCCCTTTTCTCCAAATATGAGCTGGAAAAGCAGTTAGAGACCGTTTATGAGCGAAAGGTTCCCCTGAAATCAGGCGGTTCCATCGTGATCGACCCGGCCGAGGCTCTGGTGGCGGTTGACGTCAATTCCGGACGGGCCACCCAGGGAAAAGGAATGGAAGAGACCGCTTTCCAGACCAATCTGGAAGCTGCCGAAGAGATTGCCCGCCAGCTTCGCCTGCGCGATCTGGGTGGACTGGTGGTTATCGATTTCATCGATATGTGGGACCGGAAGCACAAACAGGAAGTGGAACGCTCTTTACGCAATGCCTTGAAACGCGATAAGGCCCGCGTGGAAACTGGCCGCATCAGCCGCTTCGGCCTGCTGGAGCTTTCTCGCCAGCGTATCCGGCCGGCAGTCAGCGAAAGAAGTTTTATTTCCTGCGCCAACTGCAGCGGAAGCGGGTTGGTTAAATCGACGGAAGCAGCCGCTCTAACGATCCTGCGCCGGGTCCAGGCCGGCCTGGCCAAAGGCGGATGCACTAAGGTGAAAGTAGAGCTTCCCGACGAAGTGGCTACCTATCTTCTCAACCAAAAAAGGGCCGAACTTGTCCGCCTGGAAAAACAATACGCCCTGAAAATTCAAATCATCGGCCAACCCGGTTTGCCCAGCCATCAATACAACCTGGAATTCTCCCGGGGTGAATCATTGCCCCATTCGGAAAAAACTCCAGAAAAAACGACTGAGATAGAGGGAAAAGTTTCGCCTGAAGAAGCAGACCGCCTGGCCATTGAAGAATTAAAGAAAGAAACCAAAGAAAGTCTTCTGAAGAAGTTTTTCTGGCCTCCCTCCCTCTGGAGGGGCATCCGCAAATCCGTTCCCCCGCCCCAGCCGGAAGTTTCTCCCATGGAAGAACAGACCGAATCCCCCGCAAAGATTCAGGAAAGGGAACTGAAAAAAGGCGGAGAATAGAAAGCCTTTTCAAATTTGAATTTTTCCCCCGGGTGGCAGGAGCACGGCTTTGGGGTTGATCTTCCGCTCTTTAAGGAGTTGCCGAAATCGCTGCGGGGGTTCCTCCATAGGCTCCAGGCTCAAACGGAACGCTCCCCAATGAATGGGTATCATTCGTTTTGCCCGGAGCATTTCCATTGCTTTTAAGGCATCCTCCGGACTCATGTGCAACCTGCTAAAAGAAGACGGGCTGTAATTGCCTATGGGCAGTAAAGCCAGGTCGATGGAATAGCGGCTGCCGATTTCTTGAAATTCCGGAGCGAGCCCGGAATCCCCACAGAAAAAAATCGTCTTCGTTCCCTCAACCAGATAGCTTTGAGGAATGGACCGGGTCTCGTAAAGAGAGCGACCCGGAAAATGCTTTACAGGGAGGGAGCGAACGATTAAGGATCCCATGCGCGTGCTTTCCCCCCAGGAAAGGGGCCGAACATCTTCGAACCCCATTTCCATCAAATATCCTTCGAGCCTGTGCGGCAGGATAACCGGCAGAGTTCGAGGGAATTGACTTAGCGTTTTCAGGTCCATGTGATCCAGATGACCGTGGGAGATAAGAATAAAATGCAAAGGGGGAAGGTCTTGGAGAGGAACCCCGGGAGGAAAATGTCTTTTCAGAATGTACAGACGCTTTAAGTAGAAAGGGTCCGTAAGAAAATTTTGTTCATCCAGACGCACCAGCACAGTAGAATGGCCGATGAAGACGGCTGAGTTCTCCTCTTTGGCGAATGAAAGAGGGCTTCCGGAAAGATAGGAAGCCCCTGTTTCTAAGCTTAATTCGGTCCTAAACCACATGCGCATTTTGTTCCATGTGCGGCCCGCCGCTCACCACTGCTACGACCTTTTCCTTAAGGGCGATGTTTTGTAACAGTTTAGCCATTTGAAAAGCTGTCAAATCCCCCTTCATCCCCCTTTTTCAAAGGGGGAAAAGGCTGAATCTTTTATCGAATTCCAATAAAAAACCTCTCCTCCCTTTGCCAAAGGGAGGTCGGGAGGGATTTCTGGTCCGCCTGAGGCGGATCAAAACGCTAAAGTGAAACGATATTTTTACTTAAAGCAGCGGTTAAAATCCTCCGGTGATTTCGATACACTGCCCCGATACATAATCCGAAAGAGGTGAGGCCAGAAATAGTATGGGGCCAGCAGCCTCTTCGGGTGTCCCTGCCCTGCCCATGGGAATGATCATGGCCATGACCCCGCGCATGGCCGCAGGAATGCCGATGGCCACAGGCTTGCCGTCCCGTTCAATGGTCTGACCTGCCTCTTTCTCTTTGGTAAGGCGAGTGTCGATCCAACCATAGGACACGGCATTAACCTGAACGTTCAGAGGCCCCCATTCTTTGGCCAGGGCCCGGGCCAGACCCACGGTTCCGGCTTTGGCGGAGGCGTAATTGGCCTGGCCGGCATTTCCGCGGGTTCCTGCTATGGAAGAAACATTGATAATCTTGCGATTGATCGCTTTCCCGGAAGCCTTTTCCTGCTTGGCCGCCTCCCGCAAGTAAGGAGAAGCGGCCCGGATCAACCGGAAGGGAGCGGTCAGGTGCACATTGAGCATGGCTTCCCACTGTTCGTCGGTCATTTTGTGGACAACCGCATCCCAGGTGTATCCCGCGTTATTTACCAGAATGTGCAAACCACCCCAGGTTTGAACGGTCTTGCCCACAATGCCTTCCGCAAAGGAGGGATTCGTAACGTCTCCGGGGAACAATAGGCAATCTCCTCCCCCGGCCTTGATTTCATCGGCAACTTCCTGGGCGGGTTGCGCATCCAAATCGCTCACCACCACTTTTGCTCCTTCCCGGGCGAAGAGCAAGGCCACGGCCTTTCCAATTCCCCGGCCGGAGCCAGTTATAATCGCCACCCTATCTTTAAGCATCTTCTCCACTATTATTCTCCTTTCCTCAGAGATCGCCGAGACGGATTAAAATTTAAACACCAAATGGATTATTCTTTCCAATTTTGATGAACTTGTAAAAAGTCAGAAAGGAGTCATGGCGAGTCCGCCTGAGGCGGGCGAAGCAATCTCGTTTTTATAAGTACCCGAAAATACAAGATTGCTTCGTCGTCCCGCTAAGGTGAGACTCCTCGCAATGACAAGAACGAGACTTTTTACGAAACCATTAATTTTCGTTATTTGAATTGAATTCTCCTTTGGTTCTCTGCGTTCTCAGCAGTCTCTGCGGTGCATCTTTCGTTACCGCCCGATGACGGCCACGCTGCAAACGTTGGTGGAGGGTATGCCCCCCAGGTTATGGGTCAGGCCGAATCGGGGATTCTTTACCCTTCTTTCCTCCGGCCATCTTTCTAACAGTTGACTGTACATCTCATATAGCATGCGCAATCCTGAAGCCCCGATAGGATGCCCGAAGCACTTGAGACCCCCGTCAGGCTGGCAGGGAATTTTTCCCTTTAGATCGAAGAATCCGTCCATGGTGTCATCGATGGCCTTGCCCCGGGGAGAGATCTGCAGGTCCTCGTAAACCGTAAGCTCGGTAATCGAAAAACAATCGTGCACCTCCATCATGCTGATTTCTTCACGCGGGTTCTTGATTCCGGCCTCCTTGAAAGCCATCTGCCCTGCGCGGACGGTAGTTTCCAGGTGGGCCCCATCCCAGTTGTTGAACATGGCTTCTTCTCCGGAAGAGACGCAAATGGCCAGAGCCTTTACCAGGACTGGACCTTGTTTTTTCAGAGATCTGGCAATTTCCGGAGTCGTCACTATAGCCGCGGCTGCCCCATCGCTCACTCCACAGCAATCGAAAAGACCCAAGGGGTAGGCAATCATGGGAGCATGGATGATCTGCTCCTCGGACACCGGCCGGCGAAGATGGGCCTTGGGGTTGAGCGCGCCATTCGCATGACTTTTCGCCGAAATGTGGGCCAGAGCTTTCTTGCCCAGGGCAGGATCAACGCCATACTTGGCAAAATAGCCTGTGGCCAATTGGGCAAAAAGGCCCGGGGCCGTGGCGTTGGGGCCGATCATGGCCTGCATCTGGCCGAAGGCGGCGGTAGCCGGCAACCCTCCATAACCCGTATCCTTCAATTTTTCCACTCCCAGGGCCAGACAAATGTCATAGACCCCGGCGGCCACGGCATAACAGGCTCCCCGAAAAGCCTCTGTGCCCGTGGCGCAGAAGTTTTCCGTCCTGGTTACCGGGATGAAGGGGAATTTCAGGGTAGTGGATAAAGGCACGCCGCTCTTGCCCACGTTGACCTCATCGATGTGGGTGCCGAACCAGGCGGCCTGGATTTCCTTTTTTTCTATTCCGGCATCGGCCAGAGCTTCCTGAAAGCTTTCTATGATTAAATCTTCGGCTGAAGACTCCCAGCGTTCTCCAAATTTGCTGCAGCCCATGCCCAGTATGGCCACTTTATCGCGGATTCCCGTTGCCATTTAAGCCACCTCCTTTTGCGGCACTGCTTTCCAGAAATACCCGTGAATATCTCTCTTTTCATCGTAATACTTCCTACGAAAACTGAAAGTAACCGGGGCGCCTACTTTTAGATCATCCAGGGTGCAATCCGTAAAATTGCACATATACCTTCCGCCCCCGGCAAATTCCACGTTGCCATACAATTCCGGAGGATCATAGGAGGCGGCCAGCATGTCTCCGGTGTAACTTAATATCCGCCCTTTCTTGTCCGCAAAGGTATAGTCTTCCATCTTATCGATAGCCCCGCAATCCGGGTTGACGCATACCCTTTGCGGCGGGAACTGGGGCGACCCACATCTTTTGCACCTCGAACCGACCAGGCCCAGAACGGCCTTTCTCTTCCGCCAGACCAAACTCCAGCGGGTTAATAAATCTGCCTCCCCGCGCAGGCCTATGTCCACCGGCAACATCCCCCGGAAGACAGCGTATTTGGGGTAACTGGTAAGTTCCGCCCGGTTGGCCAGATATCCCTGTACGCCCATCCCCCTGTTCTTCTGGGCAATCCGGTCGGTAACCTCGAAATAAAGAGCGTCACATCCGCTGCCGAAACTGACCACCAGCAGTTTATCTCCCGGGTTGGCCTCTTCCAGGGCCTTGGCCAGCATCAGGGGCGCATGGGCGGTGCCGGTCTCGCCAATAGAACCGTGTAAGGGGTCCTGGACTTTTGCCGGGTCCACTTTTAACATCTTGACCAAATTCTTCCGTTCGGAATCGTAAGAGCATTGAAAGATGATTTTGGAAAAATCATTCAATTTTACCTGGTAACGCGTGAGGAGACCTGCGATCACTTTCGGAACGAATTCATCAAACCCGAGATCTCGAATCCAACGGTCTTCCCATTGGCGGTCGAAGGTGGTTTTTGATCCCCGGTAGTGATCGACAAAATCGCAGGTTAGGGAATAGGAACCCTTAAATTCGGCAATCACCTCCTTATCCCCGATAAGAAAAGCAGCCCCAGCATCCCCAAAGATCATCTCCTGAGGACTGCCCATCCTTCCCAGCCGTGAGTCTGAGGCTAAGACCAGTATCTGTTTGACGTTGCCGGACCCTACCCCTTCCAGGGCGGAAATCAACGCCGATGTTCCCGCCTTCAGAGCGCCGGAAAAATCCGCCGAGCGCACATTCTCTCCCAGGTTTAAGGCTTGGGCAATAATTCCAGCGTTTTGCCTTTCTAAGTAGGGCATGGTTGTCGAGGCAAAAAAAAGCCCATCGATCGCCGACCGGTCCATCCCAGCCAAACAATCTATGCCGGCTGCTGCGGCCAGGGTGAGACTATCCTCATCCGAATTGGCCACCGCTTTTTCTCCCTGAGCAAGCATGATGGTAGTCGGGTTAATCCATCCCATGGCCTGGAAAATGGTCATTCGTTTAAGCCTGTAGCGCGGCACATAGGCGCCAAAGGACACAATTCCTGCCATATTTACCTCCCTTAAGAGTTTTAAAAAAATCTCAAAGAAACTCGACTTGGGCGAATCCTGGGTGTTTTTCCAATAATATCTTGCTGATCTCCCGCTGCCTCCCCGGGGATTCGATTCTTTCAATCTCAGAAATGGACTGGCCGAACTCGTTCCGCGATTTCTTCCAGAAGTGTACGTACCCCGGTACTTTAATAAAGGCACACCCGCCCGTTCCGCAGCAGGAGGCCTCGATGCCAGCCAATCCGACTAAATAAAGCACCTCCTTCCCCCGATAATTCAACCTTCCCTCCTCGATGAATAGGTAGCTGCCCCC
>JASEHN010000657.1 GCA_030018715.1 Thermodesulfobacteriota bacterium
GAACGACTGAAGAGAATTTCTACAGGACTTCAGGCGGATGTTGATAAGGGGGCGATTCCGGGCGCAGTCGTTATAATTATTCGCAAAGCCAAAGTCGCTTATCACGAAGCTTTCGGCTATCAGGATCGGGAGAAAAAAATTCCAATGAAACACGACTCGATCTTTCGCATCGCCTCCATGACCAAGCCCTTCACTTCCCTTGCAATCATGATGTTGGTGGAGGAGGGCAAAATCCAATTGGGCTATCCCGTTTCCCGCTATCTTCCGGAGTTCAAAGAACTGAAAGTGGGCATCGAAAAGACAGACGCGGCGACCGGTCGGAAGGAACTGGTTTTAGTTCCCCCCGATCGTGAGATGACAGTCCAGGATTTGTTGCGTCATACCTCTGGAATCACTTATGGCATTTTCGGTAAATCAATGGTTAAGGACCTCTATAATATTAAAGAGGGAAATCCTTTCGATTTTAATCAGACAAATGCTGAAATGGTAACGAAGCTCTCCAAATTGCCTCTCCAGTATCAACCAGGTACGGTCTGGGACTATTCCATGTCTACTGATGTGTTGGGGCGCATAGTCGAAGTGGTTTCCGGCCTTGAATTGGAAGCCTTTATTGCAGAGCGGATCACCAAGCCGCTTAAGCTTTCTGACACCAACTTCTGGGCAGAGTGAGAAAAGCGGGCCATGCGTATAGCCGAACCGCAAGTGGATCCGGCGACCGGAAAAAGGCCGGGGTTGTTTCATGACTCGATGCAGCGCCCAAAATGGATAGCAGGTGGCGCTGGCATGATATCGACAGCGGCTGATTATGCGCGTTTCTGCCAGATGTTTCTGAATGGAGGCATCCTGGACGGCGTTCGCTTGTTTTCCCCCAAAACCATTGAGCTGATGTCGGCCAACCACCTTCCCCCTGGGATTCAATTTAGCCCTGTAAGCTACCCATTGTTCCAAGCAATAATCCCCAGTCCGGAGGTAGGGCAGGGCTTTGGGTTAGGTTTTGCTGTGCGTACCGAGGCAGGCCGGAATGCACTACATGGGTCAGTAGGTGATTATTTTTGGGCGGGGGCATATGGAACGTATTTTTGGATCGACCCGAAGGAACAGATGGCTGTTGTCCTGATGATGCATGCACCACCCCTGCGATTACACTACCGATACCTTATGCGAGGCTTCGTGTACCAGGCTATTGTAAAGTAGGGTAAATGTCTTCCTTAATAAGAATTCTAAGAAAGAATTGCTGGTAATTTCAGGTTAGAATTGACCATCAATAATGGGTAGGGCCATTGTGGCCCTGCCTCTTCCATTCATACACAGCAACCCGTAATCTTCAACTTCCCAGGTTATCTTAGAGTAAAGAGTAGGTGAAGTTGCTAACCAGAAGTTTGCTTGACAATGGTAGTTTGGTAATTATTTCTGGGATTGACCCATTCAACGGCGCCAAGCCCCGCCCAGGATCAACCCTGAGCAAGCCCCAGCATTTATACTGAGGAGTAGTCAAAGTATTCTACGATATAAACATAGAATCTCATGAAGTGTATATCTTAGCGATCGGTGTGAAAGAAGGGAATCGTTTTTTTATTGGCGGGAAGGAGGTAAAACTATGAAAATAGCATCCGTGGCTGATGTAAAAGCACATTTCAGTGCGTTTTTGAAAGCAAGTAAACGTGGTCCTGTAGTTGTCACCCGAAATGGGAAACCCGCAGGGGTCTTGCTCTCTGTTGACGATGAAAACGAGATAGAGCGATTGGCATTGGCTTACTCGCCCAGGTTTCAGAAGATGTTAGGATTGGCGAGACAACAGATTCGAGAGGGGCGTGGTATTCGGCACGAGGATTTCTGGAAAGACAAGAATTAGGGACACTTCCCTATTTTTGAGTGGTAACCCTGCAGTAAATTCATTACCCCCTGGACTTACCTAATTTGATAGGGAGTGTCTCCGGTTAACTTCCGGCCAAAGGGCCTTACCCAATTTATAATCATCTATAGAAGCGAAAGAATCTTTAGTCCTTCAACCATTTTATAATGTTTACGGTTATTCGTAAGAAGAGTAAGATTGTGGTGAAGA
>JASEHN010000658.1 GCA_030018715.1 Thermodesulfobacteriota bacterium
GGATCTCTCGGGGGTTCAACGGCATTAAAAAAAGTTCTTTTTGGGGGTGTAAAGCTTACTCCCATTATTTCCTTGTAAACCATGGTTACCGGCGTTCCGATGGAGGTACCGGAGTTTCTAAAAATCGGGGAGCGGACCTTTAATCTGAAGCGGCTTTACAATACGAGACGAGATGTGGCATCAGTCGCAAGGATGATACCCTGCCGCCGAGATTCCTGACCTTGAAACGAACGGGTGAAGGCCTGACCCCAAATCTCAGTAAGTAAATTTCAGAAAAATGTTAAGGGGTGAAATATCCACACGGTTGCTTTTGCCCTTTTGAGGAAAGAGAGAAAAATTTGGGGTTTTTAAGCTGGGAGAAGGTTTTTTTGATTGGGATTGATTTGAAAAAATTATTGTGGTAAAATTCTAACCTACTTTTTTAAACCACCTTCGCTCGAAAATAGATTTTATGAATTCAGGCTTAAGCCTAGGGAAAGATCGTTCGTGATTTTGTGCTCAATTTTTTGAAAATGATAATGATTAAGTTTGAGCAGGCCAAAAGACTAAACCCTAAACCAAAAGACTCGATGTTTCTAAGGGTAGAACTCCACGAAGCGTGCTGGCCAGCATCCTTTCCTTTTTTATGCAGAAATGACAGTCCAAAGCCGATCTCGGTAATTCGATGAGATGCCAACTATCTTCAGGCTACATAATTCTCTGACGGTTCCTTGAGGAGGTAAAATTCGTCAGTGAAAGGAGGTGGAAAAGAAAAGGGGTGGATTGAAGAAGGAGCGGCAGATATTTTTTGAAATTAGAAAGGAGGGAGAAGAATGAAGAATAGAAACAGAACAAAGGGTATGACGAGGAGGGATTTCCTCAAGACTACGGCTGCTGGAGCCGCGACCTTGTCTTTGGGAACCTTAACGCCTTTCTCCAAAGCCTGGGCACAGGCACCGGTCAAAATCGGTTTCGTGAGCATCTTTTCAGGCCGGGTGGCCATGCTGGGTGAAACGGGGTTAAAGGGCGCCAAGCTGGCCGCAGACGAGTATAATGCCAAGGGTGGTGTCTTGGGGAGAAAGATTGAGATTATCCATCGGGATTCAGCGGGCAAGATTGAAGAGGCGGTAAGGATTGCCCGGGACTTTGTGGTCAAGGATAAAGTGGACTTCCTACTGGATCACAGCAGCAGCCGGGAAGCTTTTGCGGTAAAAGAAGTTTCGCGGGATTTAAAAGTTATTACCATGGTCACTGCCAGTGAGACAACAGATCATACCGCCGATCCCAAAATTTGGACACCCTACAGCTTCCGGTCCGCCCGCCAGTCCATTCATGATTGTTGTGTGTCTGGCTATTATGCTGCCAAACTATCGAAGGAGCAGGGACTCACCAAGTGGTATTCCATATCTCCTGACTATGCCTATGGGCATGACTCCACCGAGCGCTTTTTTGAATTCTTGCAGAAGAAAAATCCGGAAGCAAAGATTGTGGGTCAGCTGTGGCCCAAGCTCTTCGAGCCTGATTACACCCCCCATATTACGAAGATGTTGGGAGACAAACCTCATGCCTTCCATTCGGCGCTTTGGGGAGGAGATCTGGTGGCTTTTATAGAGCAGGCCATGATGTACGGCCTATTTGAGCAGTGTAAATTCTTCAGCAATAACACAGCCGAACCTACGGTGCTGAAGGCCCTAAAAAAGATTCCTGAAGGTCTCCACACCGGATCCCGTTATTTGAGGAATGTTCCAGACACGCCCGCCAATCACGATTTTGCCGACCGGTATGAGAAGAAGTATAAAGAGTCGCCGACCAACTGGTCCCAGGAAGTTTACAGTGGGATGTTATTCTTATTGGAGGGCATAAAGAAAGCCAAATCTTTGGAAACGGAAAAGGTCATCAGGGCTATGAAAGGCCTGAAGGTCAAAGCTCCTTGGGGGGCCCCGGATATGGATGGCTATATCACCATGAGGGAGAGAGATCATACGAATATTGGGTATGCGATTGCCTGGGGGAGGACAATCTCCAAAGAACCTTACGTAACTGATCTCTATTACCTGCCATGGAGCGAGATC
>JASEHN010000659.1 GCA_030018715.1 Thermodesulfobacteriota bacterium
CAATCTTTTATGGAACGATTTTCTTGAGTCAGCTGACTTCTTTTTTTGCCTCAGGGGTCTATGGTCGCAAAGATCCTTGAGTAAAGCCTTGACAGATATTCCTCTTTCGCTAAGATAATCTTGATGGCTTCGTAAAAAGTCCTTTTTGTTCCATTTTCGTCATTCCGGCGAAAGCCGGAATCCAGTTAATTCAAGCAGTTCTGTCCGCCTGAGGCGAACTGCTTTCGCAGGAGTGACGGCTTATATGAGTTTTTTCGAGATCATCAATCTTAAGACTGCCTTTTATAACTTGATTGTATAGGAATTTCCTTTTTTCAACTTTAGTGTAGCCTGCAGCTGGATCACTTTAGACGTTTGACATATTCTTTACTTTTTCTTAATCATGGTTTTAAAACTCTGTGATCTCTGTGCCCTCTGTGGCTAATTTTAATTTATTCGATGCCCGCGAATGATAAAAATTCAACTTAGCAATTCCCCAAAAAACAAACAGGACAGAAGACGCCATGCGAACGACCTATGCCCAAATTGATCTTGCGGCCATTCGCCATAATATGCGCCAAATTCGAGCAACTGTTTCCCCCTCAACTTTTATTATGGCCGTGGTTAAAGCCAACGCCTATGGCCATGGCGCCGTTAAGATAAGTGCAGCAGCGCTTTCAGCGGGAGCAAATGGTTTGGGCGTTGCTATTCCGGAAGAGGGGGCAGAACTCAGGGAAAGTGGATTTAAAGTTCCTATTTTCGTGGTCGGCCTGACCCTCCCTGAGCAAGTTCAACTCTTCCTCGATTATGACCTTGTGGCCACGATCTCAACACTGGAAATGGCCCGGGCCCTGGCAGAGGCAGCGCGCCGCGTTCGGCGAAAAGCCCAAGTGCTGGTCAAAATCGATACCGGCATGGGGCGGATCGGTATCCGCCCCGAGCAAGCTTTGAGCTTTTTCCAGGAATTACTGACCCTTCCTGAACTGGAAATTCAAGGAGTTTTCACCCACCTGGCCAAGGCGGATAGTTGGGACAAAACCCAGGCCCACCACCAACTGGACCAATTCCTTGTTGCCGTAAATCGCCTTACCGCAGCGGGCATCGTTCTTTCCTGGATATCGGCAGCCAACAGCGCAACCATTATTGATTTGCCTCGCGGCTATTTTAATATGGTGCGGCCCGGGATTATCCTTTATGGGTTGCCGCCTTCCTCTACAATGCATCGCAGTTTAGACCTCTCCCCGGCAATGCAGTTTAAAACCAAAATCGTTTTCATAAAACAGGTCCAGGCTGGAACGCCCATCGGTTATGGCGGCACCTATACGACTTCTAAGGAGACTTTCATCGCCACCTTGCCTGTCGGGTATGCAGACGGCTACAGCCGCGATTTGTCCAACCGGGCTTCCGTTCTCATCGGCGGCCGTCGATGTCCGGTAGTCGGGCGGGTTTGCATGGACCAGATCATGGTCGATCTCGGCCTTTCCTCTGATGCTCAGATCGGCGACGAAGTGGTGCTATTCGGGCGGCAGGGAGATGAAGAAATCACGGTCACGGAACTGGCGGATCTTGCCGGAACCATCAATTATGAACTGGTCTGCGCCATCAGCGGGAGAGTGCCCAGAGTTTATTTTAATGAATAAGGGCGAAGGAAGTTCTTCCCGCCTTCTACTACATCATCATTTTCGCAGCCCGGGGAGGATTTAAAATTCCGCAATCACAAAGACGGGATAGTTCTACAGAAGCCTCCTCCAGGGTGCGTTTCTTGGAGCGGACCTCTTCCAACAGGGATTCGACCAGAGCCGGGGAAATCATGGCATGCCCGCACGATGACGAGCAGATTGGAGAAGAAAAACCCGGCAAAGATGGAATAGACCAACTTGGGTATTCTCACAGAACCAAAATTAAGACCAAGAATAACAGCCTTATCACCATCCGCGAATGAATTTAACGTAGTAGTATTAGGCGCTTAGCGCCTCATTAATACAAACATCTTTGTAAGAAGGAAACTTCGTGGCACCAGAAAATCCCCCCATCCCCCCTTTAAAAAAGGGGGGTTAGGGGGGATT
>JASEHN010000660.1 GCA_030018715.1 Thermodesulfobacteriota bacterium
CGTTCCACCCAGACCCCCGGACCTCAACAAAGGTGGTAAAACCACTTTTTCAAACTGATAAATTGATACATTTTTTTTCGCAAGGAAAGCAGATCAAATAAAAAACTGGAGGATGAAAGATGCGCGAAGATTTAGAGATTTTACAAGGGGCGGTGGACATGCACATCCACTCCGCTCCCAGCCTGTTTCCCCGGCTGGTGGACCATGTTGAGGCTGCGGAGGGGGCCAAGAGCTATGGGCTGAAGGCCGTGGTCCTAAAAGAGCACCACGGGTACACCTCCGACCGCATGTATTTCGTGCGCAAGCTTGTTTCCGGAATCGATGTTTACGGAGGAGTCGTTTTAAATAATGCCGTGGGGGGGATTAATCCTTTTGCCGTCGAGGCAGCCATCGACCTGGGGGCAAAAATCGTCTGGTTTCCCACGCTCTCAGCTAAGAACCACCTGGACCAGATGGGCGGGCCAGGTTTTGGCTCTTCCATGCAGCAAAAGTCGAAGAAGAAGATGACCGAAAAACCCATCACGGTCCTGGATGAAAAAGGCCATTTGATCCCGGAAGTTTATGACGTGATCGACCTGATCGCTGCCCACGACCTGATGCTGGCGACCGGACACCTTTCCATTCCCGAAGTCCGGCCTCTGATCAAAGCAGCTAAGGAGAGAGGGGTCAAACGCCTTTACCTGAATCATCCGGAATACATCATCAACGGCACTATCGAGGAGCAGAAAGAGTTGGCCCAGATGGGAGTATTTATCGAACACCTGGCCATTTTCATGTTTGCCATGTGGCCCACAAAAGCGGGAATCGACGGCATTGTGGCCATGATCAAAGCCGTGGGCCCCGAGAGAACCATTTTGGCTACAGACTTAGGGCAGATTCATAATCCTCCTCCGTGGGAAGGGTTCAGGATATTTATGAGGGTTCTCTTGGAAAAAGGGATTCCCAAAGAACACCTTAAGATGATGGTACAGGACAATCCCTCTTACCTTTTGAATATCTGATGTGGCACCCATAATTAAATTGTATAGGAAATTGCTTTTTGGACACGGATGAACACAGATTATCAGGATAAATCAAAAAGAAAATAATTATCTGTGGTTATCTGCGAAAATCTGTGTCCCCATTAATTTAAAAGGCGGAGAATATATATAACCACAGAGTTCACAGGGAAATTCTCTGGGTTCTCTGTGGTTGGATTTTAACAATACCTCACTTGATGAAAGGGGGCACAAATGAAATTAAAAGATAAGGTGGCCATCGTAACCGGCGGCGCTATCGGCATCGGCCGGGCTATGGCTGAAGGGCTGGCATCCGAAGGAGCGAGCATCGTCATCGCCGATATGGCCAATGCCGACGTAGCGGCCAAAGAAATGCAAGCCAAAGGATTCAAAGCCATCGGGGTCAAGACGGATGTCTCTTCGGAAAAGGACACGGAAAAAATGGCCGAGGAAGCCCTGAAGGCCTTCCAGGGCATCGATATCCTGATCAACAATGCCGGGGTTTACACTTCGCTCATTCCCGGCCCCTTTGAGAAGATTTCCGTAGAGGAATGGCGCAGAGTAATGGATGTGAACCTTTTGGGCATGTTCCTTTGCACAAAGGCGGTTGTGGGGGCCATGCGCAAGAATAAAAGCGGCCGGATTATTAATCTCTCTTCCGGAACTCCCTTTAAAGGAATTCCCTTCCTGCTCCACTATGTCACCAGTAAAGGAGGCGTCATTGCCTTGACCCGGGCCCTGGCCAAAGAACTCGGCGCTGACAACATTCTGGTCAACGCCATCGCTCCAGGGTTTACGCTTAGCGATGGGGTTATGTCCAACGAAGTTCAGTTGAAACATTTCCGCGAGATATCAACCAAAGTCCGCACCCTGATGCGCGATCAACATCCGGAAGATCTGGTAGGAGCCGTCAAATTTTTCGCCGGACCGGATTCCAGTTTCATCACCGGACAAACCCTGGTGGTTGATGGGGGGGCGTACTTTCATTAAAACGGATGTTCACCCCTGATAAAAGAGGGATAAAAGGGGCCTAA
>JASEHN010000661.1 GCA_030018715.1 Thermodesulfobacteriota bacterium
CACAGAAAATATATATCTGCGTTTATCTGCGAAAATCTGTGTCCCAAATAAATTTAGAAATGGAAAATCATGGCACGGGTTAAATTAGCGAAAAATGCCGGCTTTTGCATGGGAGTGCGCCGGGCCATGGATATGGTCCTGGAAGCTGTTATGAAGCAAAACGGCTTCATTTATACCTACGGACCGTTGATCCACAACCCCCAGGTTCTCGAAATCCTTGAGGGTAAGGGAGTAAAAGCGCTCACCGAAGGGGATGCCGAACATTTCCTTTCTTGCCCCCCGGAAAAAGCCTCTGTAACAGTCATAATTCGAGCACATGGAATTAGCCCGGAAGAAAGCCAGAAGATCAAAGACACCGGCGTGAAAATACTAAACGCCACCTGCCCGCATGTTGGAAAAGTTCAGGGAATCATTAAGAGATATGCTTTACAAGGGTACAGCATAATAATTGTCGGGGAAAAGGATCATGCCGAGGTTATCGGCTTGCTTGGGTATGCTCAGGGAAAAGGATACGTGGTGCATTCCCTTAAAGAGCTGGAATCCATTCCCCCATTAGATAAGGTTTGCCTTGTGGCCCAGACCACCCAGGATAAAAACCGGTTTCAAGCCTTGGCCGCTGCGGTCCGGAATAAATTCCCGGAGGCAGAAGTGTTTAATACCGTTTGCGCTTCCACAGAACGGCGGCAGGCTGAGGTTCTAACCCTGGCGCAGAAAGTTGAAGCCATGGTGGTAGTAGGGGGAAGCGGAAGCGGGAATACCCGCCGGCTGGTGAAGATTGCTGAAGATGCGGGCGTTCCCACCTTCCACGTGGAGACAGAGGAAGACCTTGACTTAAAAGCTCTATCCAGGTATTCCATTATTGGCGTAACAGCCGGCGCTTCCACACCCAACTGGATGATTCTGAAGGTAGTAGAGCACCTCAAGGTACTGGGAACTCCGAGAGGGGTGGCTCATTATTTGGAAAAAATTGGACGTCTGGCCGCCATCAGCTACATCCTCCTGGCCGTTGGGGCCGGATGTTTAACATATGCCAGCGTTTTACTCCAGGGACTCGACCCAAAACTTTCCTATTCCCTGGTTGCCGCCCTGTATGTTTTTTCCATGCATGTCCTCAATCGTTTGGCGGATAAGCCTTCCGAAAGGTTCAACCAGCCCGGGCGAACGGACTTCTATGAGCGCTATGGCAATTTGATGGCGGCCTCCGGAGTATCGTCGGCAATAATAGCCCTGACTTTAACCTGGTTCCAGGGAATGTTGCCTTTTATGCTTCTTCTGGCCATTTCAGGGTTGGGGATGATTTATAATATTCGTCTAATCCCCGGCCAGCCCGGAAAATTGTCTCGCTACCGGAAACTAAAAGACATTCCCGGTTCGAAAACAATCTTTGTGGCCCTGGCCTGGGGGATAGTTACCTCGCTTCTGCCTCCTTTAGCGCAAAAGGGGCAATTGCTGACTGGAACTTTCGTGGCTTTTCTCTTCAGCTCGATTTTGGTTTTCGTCCGGTCCACGCTGTATGATTTTAAGGATATTCAGGGGGACTTGATGGTGGGCAAGGAGACTATCCCCATTGTATTGGGAAAAAGGAAGACAGAGATTTTAACCGTCTCGCTTCTATGTTTATTAGGCGGATTGTTAATTATTGCCGCTCCTTTAAAGTGGGCTACCACAGTTACATACTTCCTGCTGTTTTCCTTTGGTTATATTGTCGTCTATTATTTCCTATACCAGAAGAAGATTTTAGGAAGAGGGTTCTCATTTGAAGGGGTGGTGGATGGCAGTTTTATTTTTACCGGACTGCTGGCTTTTTTATGGTCAATACTTTAAGAAATATTTAGCCACAGAGGGCACAGAGGTCACAGAGAATGTTGAAAAAATTATGGGAACTCGATTGCATAGGAAATTCCTTTTTTTTGTAACACTTTAGTTATTTGAAAAAAGGAGTTAAGCAAGGGCCAAGTGTTTCCAGGGCCCGGGGGCCAGACCGGCCCGCTTGGAATCATAAGGCGCCGATTTCTCCGTGGATGGGGTG
>JASEHN010000064.1 GCA_030018715.1 Thermodesulfobacteriota bacterium
TTGATCTCGTAAAAAGTCAAAATTGGGATGGCAAAGTAAAAAGCTCCATATGCAAGGCGCGCAAATCCTGAGGAGTGAGGCGTACTTAGAGGTACGCCGCAAAGACGAAGGATGCGGCGCAACGCCGCAGATGGACTTTTTAAGAAGACATCAATTCTCTTAGGGAATATAATTAACCCAGAGCAGGAGTGCATCGGTGAAGAGGACATATCAGCCAAGTAACATTCGCCGGAAAAGAACCCACGGCTTTTTAAGCCGTATGTCCACAAAGGGTGGACGTTTAGTCTTGAAGCGCAGGAGGGCCAAAGGCCGAAAGAGATTGGTGGTAGAGGCGAGCGAATACTGAGACCCCGCCGGCCGCAAGAGATCGGAGCCCTCGGTAGATGTGCTTAAACACATTCGGAAAAGAGGAGAGGATCCGTTGCCGGGGCGATTTTATCAGGATCTCCAGGGAGGGGATAAGATTCCATACGGAACATTTCAGGATTGCCATCTGTCCAAATTGCTTCTCCCGCCGGAGATTGGGGATCACGGTCGGGAAGCGGGTTGGGATAGCGGTCGAACGCAATCGCCTGAAAAGATTGATCCGGGAGTTTTTTCGCCAGAACAAAGAAGAACTCTTAAGCTCTTCGGACTTTGTTATCACAGCCAAAGAAGGCGCCGCCAAACTAAATTTTTGGCAGGTATCTGAAGAATTGAAAGGAATTTTAAAAAAGCGATAGCTTTTTCAAATTTTGGATGGTGACCCGGATAGTCCTTGGCCTCATTCGATTTTATCGCTATTTCCTCTCCCCGCTAACCTTCTCTTCTTGCCGTTTTGCGCCTTCATGCTCTGCCTACGCCCTGGAAGCGGTCGAGCGATTCGGTCCGGTCAAAGGTTTACTTTTGACCATGTGGAGGCTTTTAAGATGCCACCCCTTCCACCCAGGAGGTTATGATCCAGTGTTACCCCCCAATGCCGCCAAGAAGCGGGTTCAGCCCATAAGTAAACGAATAGAGGGGGCCAACGGAGGTTATTAATGGAAAAGCGCGCGCTTTTAGCTGTAATTATTTCTATGATCATCCTGGTTTTTTACCAGTATTTTTTTGCCCCCTCTCCACCAGAGACTAATAATAATGAAAAACCTGCCCAGGAGAAAGTCGTACCGGTAGAAAAAGCAATTCCGGCAGGGGAGAGAAAACCGGAAGCCATTCAGCCAGCATCCCCCCGCCCTGCGGAGACGATCAAAGCTCACGCTGGCAAGGACATTACCGTGGATACCCCGCTTTATACTGCGGTGTTCGACACCCGCGGGGCCCGTCTGAAAAGCTGGAAGGTTAAAAAATATGAGGATAAGCTTGGTGAAGGGGCCAAACCCCTCGACCTGGCCACTGATACGCTAAGCGGCGGTTATCCTTTTGGCCTGGAGATTCTGGAGGCCAATTTTCCATTTTCACCCGATTCCCTCTTCCAGGTGAACGTGGATAGCTTGAAACTGGGACCACAGAAAAACAAAGGCGAGTTGCTTTTTACCTGGGAATCCCCTGAGGGGCTGCAACTGAGCCAGCAGGTCATCTTTTATGCGGACACTTACCGCATGGACCTGAACCTGCAGATGACCAACCGTTCCTCCCGGTCATTAGAAGGAAGGCCGGTTCTCCTCTGGTCGGGAAAGATCTTCACCGTTGCCGGAAGCGGTGGTATGGCTTGCATCCCGGGCTCAGGGGGAAGCATGGGCGCAGAGGTTCCCCCTTTTACCGCTCTGATTAAGAAAGAACTCCACGAGATCGAGCTGAAAGACTTAAAAGACGAAAAGCGCTTTTCCCAGAATGTTCAGTGGGGAGGATTCCAGAATATATATTTCCTGGCCGCTTTCATTCCCAAGAAATCCGAGGGCACGGAGATCATCATCAAAAAAACCTCGGAAACCACCGCTGACCTGCGCATGGGCGGACCCAAAGCCTCCCTTCCCCCTGAAACCCAATTTACCCAATCTTACGCCCTGTACTTCGGCCCCAAAGACCTGGACATTCTCAAAACTGTTGGTTCTGACCTGGACCATGCTTTGGACTTCGGCTGGTTTGACGTGGTGGCCAAGCCCATGCTTTATGTCATGAAATTTTTCTATAAGTACACCGGAAATTACGGCCTGGCCATTATCTTTCTCACGGTGATCATCAAAATTCTTTTCTGGTATCCGACGCATATCAGTTACAGGTCGATGAAGGAGATGAAAAAGCTCCAACCCGAAATGGCCAAGCTAAAGGAAAAATTCAAGGATGACAAGGAAAAGCTCAACAAAGAGACGAGGGATCTCTACCGCCGCTATAAAGTCAACCCCATGAGCGGATGTTTGCCCATTGTCATCCAGATCCCGGTTTTTTTCGCTCTCTATAAAGTCCTTCTCTACTCCATCGAGATTCGCCACGCTCCCTTCTTCTGGTGGATCCAGGATCTCTCAGCCCAGGATCCCTATTACATTTCTCCCATTCTCATGGGGGCTTCGATGTTTGTCCAGCAGTGGATGACGCCTACCCCCGGAGACCCTACCCAGGCCAAGATGATGCTGATCATGCCCGTGGTGTTTACTTTTATGTTCCTCACCTTCCCCACAGGCCTGGTGCTTTATTGGCTATTCAACAACCTGCTCTCCATCGGGCAGCAAATATACATAAACAAATATTCCAAGTAGCGCCGGAGGAAACTATGAATTCTATCGAGACCGAAGGCAAAACCATCGAAGAGGCCATAAGTAAAGCTTGCCAGGAATTAAAGGCCTCGCGCGAAGATTTAGAGATAGAGATTCTGGCCAACGGCTCCAGCGGCTTCTTAGGGCTGGTGGGCGCAAAGAAAGCTCAAATCCGAGCCACCCGAAAAACACCCCCTGCTCCGGAGAGAAAAGAGGCTGATTTTTCTTCTCCCCCTCCGAGTCATTCTCCGGCGGAAACTGCCAAAAAAACCCTGCAAGACCTTCTCCACCTGTTGGGGATGGAAGCCGAGGTCGAACTGAAAGACGAACCCGAACGTATCTTGCTGCACATAAAGGGTGACGGCAGCGGCCTTTTGATCGGCCGCAAGGGCCAGACCCTCGATGCCCTGGAGTACTTGATCAACAAGATTGTCCATAAAGGGGCCGAAGACAAAAAGCGGATTGTCGTGGACACGGAAAATTATCGTTCCCGCAGGGAAGAATCCTTAGCGAACCTGGCTCACCGCCTGGCCGATAAAGCCAAAAAGCTGGGCAGGCCGGTGACTATAAGCCCGATGAATGCCCATGACCGGCGCATCATCCACCTAACTCTCCAAGACGATAAAACCCTGCGCACCTGGTCAACAGGGACGGGCCTTTACCGGAAAATTATTATCAGCCCTGAAAAAAAAACTTCATGAGCAAAGGAACATTGGGGGATACGATCGCCGCGATTTCCACCCCCCTGGGGATGGGAGGAATCGGCATCGTTCGGATAAGCGGCCCCCAGGCCCAGCCAATTGCTAAAAATATTTTTCGGCGCCGAGGACAGGAGGTTGGTTCCCTACTCTCCCGTCGTTTTTACTTCGGTGAAATCATCCGCCCCGAAGACCAAACGGTCATTGACGAGGTTCTGCTTGTTTTCATGGGCCAGCCTAAGACTTACACCCGGGAGGATGTAGTCGAAATCCAGTGTCACAGCGGAGTATTAGTCCTTAAGGAGATTTTACAGGTTGTCCTCCGCTGGGGATCTCGCCTGGCCGAACCAGGTGAATTCACCAAACGCGCCTTTTTAAATGGCCGGATTGACCTTACCCAGGCCGAAGCCGTCATCGATCTGATTAACGCCAAGACCCAGCAGTCTCTAAAATTAGCCAACCGCCAGCTTGCTGGTAAACTGGCCACGGAAGTGCGGCAGATGAAAGACGGGGTGCTGGATCTCCTAACTTTATTGGAGGCCGGCGTTGATTTTCCCGAAGAAGAAATTCCGGAAATTTCTCCCGCTGTAATCTCCCGGCAAATTAAAACTTTACTTGATCGCCTGAATGCTATTCTGCAAACTTATCAGGAAGGCAGGATTTACCGGGAAGGAATAGCCGCGGTCATTGTTGGTAAACCCAACGTTGGAAAATCCAGCCTGCTGAATTCCCTCCTGGGGGAAGAACGCGCTATCGTAACCGCTATCCCTGGTACGACTCGCGATAGCATCGAAGAAACAATCAATATTCAAGGAATCCCTTTGCGGATTCTGGATACGGCCGGCCTCCGCCATGCTCGCGACCTGATTGAAGAAGAAGGCGTAAAGCGGACAAAAAAACACTTAAGCCAGGCTGACCTGGTCATTTGGGTTCTGGACGGGTCCGAACCGGCTAATTCCGAAGACTTAGCTATTTTGCCTGAAGTCCAATCAAAAAAAACCATAATAGCCGTCAATAAAAAAGACCTTCCGCAACGAATTGCCCTGGAAAGTTTGCGGGCGCAACTTCCGGAAGCTCCTTTTATTCCCATCTCGGCCCTTTATGGCTCAGGGATTGACCACCTGAAAGAGACCATCCGTAATCTCGTTTTGGACGGCAAGCTGGAACCAGCGGCTGAAATTATTATTTCCAACCTCCGCCATAAACAGGCTATCGAGTCGGCCCGGGACTCTTTGTCCCAGGCTTGGCAAAGCCTGAAAGCAAACCTTTCCTATGAATTCATCATCTTGGATTTAAAGACGGCTCTTGAAGCCTTGGGAGAAATTATCGGGGAAGTAACTCCGGAAGATGTCTTGGACCGCATTTTCGAGCAGTTCTGTATCGGCAAATGAAGGAAGCTCTGATCCGTATCAATAAAGAAGGCCGCTGGTTCATCCAAGGAGAGGAAATTACTCATCGCCGGACCTACCTTCTTTACAATAAAAATCTTGCCTATGACGAATCCGGCCGCCTCATTCTCCGGATCGGGCAAGAAACCTGCCCCGTGGAAGCGGAAGATGCTCCTTTTGTGGTCAAGACCCTCGAATTCGTCACTTCCGAACAAGGTAGGTTGGAGTCTGTTTGGTTAATCTTGAACGATGAAAGTGGAGAGCCGCTCATTCCTGAAACCCTGCGCATCGGAACAGATCATATTCCCTATTGCCGGGTTCGGGGCGGAATGTTCGAAGCCCGCTTCTCCCGCGGCGCCTACCAACTTCTTGCCCCCTTCATCCAGCATGATGAGCAAGAAAAGCACTTTTTCATTTCCATTGACGGGAAAAAGCACCCCCTATAAACCCACCCTTCCTGTTCAACTAAGCCTTGATGATTCCCGATTGAAAGAGAAAATAACTATTGGGATCAGCGGCGTGGCCCTCACTGCCGAAAATACAATAGGATGGTACCAGCCAGCCTGGGGAAAAAACGAACTAGAGAAACGGGGAAACGGAGGGCCTGGAAACAGCGAAGGAGGGAAAACCTTCCAACGTCAAAATCGAAAACCCAAATAAAATCCGGCCATAATATTATGCTTCTTCCCACTCAGATGAAGCTATACTTGCTTGACGGAGTATTTCTTTGAGCAGGCTGACCTCAATATCACTAACATGAGGATTTGGAATACGAATTTTATGGCTTCTTTTAATCATGAATTGATGCTTTCCCCCTGAAAAAGGGCCAGAATAACCAAGGACTTTAAACTTCCTGATGAGTTCTTTCCTCGAAAGAGGTTTCAACATTTATACTGTCGCCGCCTCTTTAACCTTGATTTCGACGCCTTCGATCTCCGGAATAGGGTCTTGGTCCCTTATTTTAAGAATTAGCCACTCCTCCAAAACTTCTTGGAGCTCATATCGGCATTCCTCTACAGTTTTGGCATTGGCCCAAAGCCCTTCGAAGCCAGGTATTTCGGCAAACCATGTTCCGTTATCCAAGATTTTATATTCCGCTTTTCTTAAAGCTTTTTGAATATATTCGAAAAGCATCTTTCACCTCCTTTCCGGAATCAATGAAATCATAGCATGTGAAATGCGCAAGTCAAATAAAATCAAAGTAGGACGAGGGGACATAGTTTCACTCGTTCCGTTAAGAGTTTGAAAAAGCCGGAGACGTTTTAGGAGACGTTGATTCAAGTGCAACTTTTCAGAACTCGCCTAACGATTAACCAAGGAAGCCGTCACTCCCAGAAAACGCGCCAGGAAATCTTCCCGTTCTTCCCCAGTTCGGAAAATCTTGGCCCCTTCAATCCCTCGACCAATTACATGGTGTAATGTCCATGGGCCATCCAGTCTCGACTGTCTCGGCATGAAACCAAATTAAACCTTTAAGAATCTTTTCTCAATAAATAGTTGCATTTGAATCAACGTCCTCTCTTACATGAAGTGATAGAAGTAAACTACGTCCCCCAACTCAATCGCCCGCTGCACCACCCCCAACACCCCCGCAATCTTCCGTTGCTCGTCCTTTTCCGGCCGGGGGACCTTTTTCTCTTTCAAGAGCGTAAAGTGGCGGTTGTATCCGCGGTTCGGGATGTCGAGGCTCATCAGCGCGTAGTAGAAGAACTTTGCGTCGAACAGGTCTTCCTCCGGCTTCAGCACCTTTGTGCCGTCGGCTCCAAGAATGAATGGGAAGTCCACATGCTTCAGGCAACGCGTGTGGTCGCCGAAGATCACCAGCGGCAGGTCGTCACCAATAACTCGCTCCACTGCATCGGAGTAGCCCGAGATGAAAGCTTGGCCTTGGTCCACAACGGGGAAACGCCCAGTCGCTTGGATATCGGCAGACAGGATTTGATTCTCCCTCCCGACGGTCGTTCTCCGAATCGTTTCGGGAAATTCGATGTAGCGCCAAGATGCCATTTCAGGACCTCCTGCTGACCTCGTAAACCGCCATTTGCTCCCGTAACACCAGCGCCTTCTCGCGCTCAATTTCATCGATCAGTTCCTGCTCGGTGGGCAGGTAGAGCTTGTATTTGGCGGCAAAGAGCCGGCGGTTCTCGCGTAAGACCGAGTACTTCACTACGGTCTGATCCTTCTCGGTGCAGAGAATGATGCCGACGGTCGGATTATCGCCGGGGTTCTTGTACTCGTCTTCATAGAGGCGGACGTACATGTCCAACTGGCCAATGTCCTGATGCGCGAGTTCGCCGGTCTTGAGATCAATGAGGACGAAACACTTGAGAATGTAGTTGTAAAAGACCAGGTCGATGAAGAAGTCCTTGGTGTCGGTGCTGATGCGCTGCTGGCGGGCGACGAAGGCGAAACCTTTGCCCAGCTCCAGCATGAACGTCTGAAGCTTGCCGATGATGGCCTGTTCCAACTCGGACTCGCGGAACGGATGGGCATCCGGGATGCCGAGGAACTCGAGCACATAGGGGTCTTTGATGAAGTCGGCGGGTGCAGGGGCAAGCGCGGCAGTTTTCTCTTTTGCCTCGGCCTCGACCGGAGCCTTGTCGCGACTCATCAGAAGACGTTCGTAGTAGAGCGAATTGATTTGGCGCTCCAGAGCACGGACAGACCAGTTCTGCTCTGCAGCTTCCTTCATGTACCAGCTTCTTGCCTCATGTTTTTCCACACGAATCAGAAGCCGGTAATGAGACCATGACAATTCTCTCCGCAGTGCTGAGGGAATTGTCGGTCTAGTGGCGACACCGCCCTTTTGTTGTTCCGTCTGATGCATTTCAGAAGATTCTCCGCACAGCGTGCGGAGAATTGGAAAGGCTGAGTAGAACTGCTTAAAGGCCCAGAGGTTAGATACATTGAACCCCTTGCCGAAATCCAGCGTCAGCCGTTCTGACAGGCTGCGAATCAGGGCTTCTCCATACTCCGCCCGCTCCCTGCCCTGTTGCTCCTCCTCGACGATCATCCGCCCCACATTCCAGTAGGCTTCCACCATGACGAAGTTAACGGCCCGAAAGGCTTTGGAGCGTGCAGCACGCAGGACTTCCGCGACTGATTCGTAGAATTCTCCACGCACTGCGCGGAGAATCGGGGCGCTGGGTTTTTTCGAGGGTTTCTTCTTCGTCATACGCCGATCTTCGCCAGAATCGCCTTGAGAGCGACATCGGTCTCCCGCGCCTCGTCCGCGAGCGCGTTCAACTCCTCCACGATCTCCGCAATCGGCCGGTATTCGTCCGCTTCGCCCGTGTGGATGTAGCGGCTGGGGGAGATGTTGAAATCGTTCTTGGCAATCTCCTCGCGGCTCACAATGCGCGAGTATTTCTCCACTTCCCGCCAGGCAGTAAAGGTGTCGGCGATCCGGATGATGGCATCGTCGGGGATGTAATTCTTTGGGTCGCCCTTGGCGAATTCGCGGCTGGCGTTGAGCAGGAAGATTTTTCCTTTCTGCTCCTTTGGCTTGGCTCGGTTCAGTACGAGGATGATTCCGGGAGCAGTGGTGTTGTAAAAAAGGTTTTCCGGAAGATAGATGACTCCCTCGATGAGGTCCTGATTGGGGGACGATTGGGGGACGTTCGTGCAGAAATTGCTTTACAAGATAAGCGGAATAAGTTAAGGAGTGAGCATGCCGCCAAGGTTAGCCAGGTTAGATGCCCCCGGAGTATTGCATCATGTAATGGGGCGGGGGATCGAAAGACGAAAGATTTTCTTAGACGATCAAGATCGGGAGGAATTTCTTTCTCGTTTGACCATATACAATAACGGAACTAATGGAACTAGCTCCTGCCCGCCTCCCCTATCCCGCCATTTTTTAAGCGGCCTTCTTATTGGCAGGATAAGGTATGAGGGCGGCCAGCAGGAAAGCGCCCCAGGGGATGAAAGCGATAATCCACAAGGTCAAGGGTACACCCCAGCTGTCGGCAAAAAGCCCCAGCACAGCAGCCCCAATGCCTCCTGTGCCCATGGCCAGGCCAACGATCAGGCCGGAGGCCATACCTATATTTTTAGGCATGAAGTATTGCCCCATGACCATGGACACGGTGAAGGAAAAAATTAAAATAAAACCGGCCAGGGTAATCCATATAAAAGACCAGACTCCTGAACCTGAACTTAGTAGAAAAAGGGCCAAAAGAGGAGAGGTGATGCCCAGGCTGAAAAGGATGATTTTTTTATGCCCGAAACGGTCAGCCAGCGGCCCTCCGACCAGCGTGCCAAAAGTTCCCGCCGATAGAAAAGCAAAAAGCAGATTCCCGGCCTGCATGGGGTCGCCCTTCATATAATTAATGACATAAAAAGGGATGAAGGTCATTAACCCGATGTGCGCCCAGGAGCGCAGGATAACCATTCCCAGAAGAAGAGACATCGGGTAGATTACCGACTTCGCCGAAGTAGGGGGCGAGGACGAAGGGGATGAAGGACGGGCGGATGGGCGGCGCACCCGCCATAAATTGCTAAAAAGGAATACCCCGGCCATGACGGCTCCGGGAAGAAAAAAAAACGCACTCCCTTTAAGCCCCATGCTCTTCACAAAGTAAACGGCCATCAGCGGGCCGAAAGCGAACCCTAAGTTCCCGCCCACCCCAAAGATGGACATGCCCGTGGCCTTTTTTTCTCCGGCGAAGAAGTTGGCAATGCGCCATCCTTCCGGATGGTAAATCGCCACTCCTATTCCGCTTAAGATCACCAGGATAATAATTTGCTGGTAACTTGAAGCCCACCCCAACAGAGCAATCCCCAGGGCAGCGCAAAAAATACCAAGCGGCAGGAACCAGAGAAAGGATTTTCGGTCGGTGATATAGCCGAAAACCGGCTGGATGACCGAAGAGGTCAGACTCGAAAACATAAGGATCGTTCCCGCCATAGCATAGGAAAGGCCGAGGGCTTCTTTCAAGAAGGGCAGCAGCGCAGGCAGGGCGCTGGTGTTCAGGTCTGTCATCATGTGGCCCATGCTCAGAAGAATGAGTCCCCGGAAATCAATCTTCTTCACCACCTCATTTTTATCTACCAAAGCTCGCTCCTTCGACTAAATTCATAAAAAATTTATCACAAACAACCCAAAAGATTATCTGAGAATCTCACAAGGGATTTTTCAAAGATTTAAAGCTATGCTTTTTGCGTCGATTTTTAAATATTTTTTTATGCTACCAGGAATATACCTCGATCCCAGCAAAAAGAAACCAGAAAAATTATCCAAAAAATTAACCCCGATTTGAGGAAATACAGACTGAAATGTCCTCGAGGCGAGATAAACAAGCCAACTACGTCCCCAAAAACGAGATGTTGTGCAGTCAGATCGCGATTTTCCTGCGACGCCAGCTTACGTAGTGAGAAAAAACAAAGATGGAAATAAGGAAGGCACCGATTGTTGACCGTGAATTACGCCTATGCCGCGAAGCGGCATGGCGGCCTATCGTTTTGAGTGCCTGCGAAAGGCGAAGCCTTTGGGTGTAATCCTTAAGCACTCTGTTATGCGACGTTGCTCGCCAACATTAACAACTTTCAGCAAAATCAAAAACTGGAACTTCAATAAAATTTTTAGGCTTAAACTCATCTTTTGCAAACCGTAGTAATTCATCGGTAACCTTTAGAGAATAAGTCTTTTCACCGCATTTTTCACAAACTTCAGCAGGTACATGTTCCACGAGGAGATGTCTGTCTCCCTCTTCATAACTGAAGGTTACCAATTTTTCTTTTACTGTACCTCCACAAAAAACACATTTCATGATGATTTACATCCTGACTCGACAATCAATCCATTCTGACTCATCGGGTTCATACGCCGTAATAATTACAACTGATGGCGGCAATGATAGTTGAACATGGAGATTGCGAAGACTTGCCTGCTTATGTCCATGTTGTTGATTCACCCTTCTGAAGTGCTGGGTTCGCATAACGTTCAAGCGTAAGCGCCGTTGCCCGTCCCGTAGGGGTTGGCGCAAGATTTGATGCCTTTTCAAATCTTGTGACAAAGGGCAATGTCGCAGTAGTATAGATTTTCCAATGAGCGCTGTGTTATCTGAAGGCTACCGTCATGTCTTTTGGTATGCTTTTATAAAATCGTCTCTTGAAATGCCTGCTTGCGTGCAGATAGTCCTTAAGGTAGAAGCCTTTATTTTGGGATGATTTGGCATAGTCAAAGGGGTTTTACTGCCGTCTGGACTTTCTCGTTCCATAGAGATATGCTCCCTCTCACGAACCATATGAAAACCCAATATCTC
>JASEHN010000663.1 GCA_030018715.1 Thermodesulfobacteriota bacterium
TGGTAATTGTGCATAATCTGGGTAAATTGTTAGGTTGGGTATTTTTTTGATAAGGAGGTGATGCTGAGCTAATAGGACTCTCTGAAAAACGCAGGTGGATCGTGGAGCGGTTATAGTCTTTCCCCCAGGTAAACCTAAAGACTTGACGGGAAAGGAAAACAAAGTATCCAAGATTTAACTCATAAGGAGGGGAAAAATGACTTCACTCGTGATGTTAATTTTAGCTATTGTCTGGATCGTTCTGGTTTACCGTTTTTACGGCCGGTATGTTGACCGCAAAATCGTCCAATCCGACCCCAAGAAAGCCACCCCCGCCGTCATGTATATGGATGGCGTGGAGTTCATGCCTGCCAACAGAAATGTCCTTTTTGGCTTCCAATTCAAATCCATCTGCGGCTTAGGCCCTATTGTGGGGGCAATCATGGCCGTTAACTGGGGCTGGGTCCCGGCCATGCTTTACCTTATGCTGGGCGTTGCCTTTATTGGGTGGATCCATGATTATTCCGCCACCATGGTTGGCCTTCGCCGGGAAGGGATGAGTCTGGGAGGAATGAGTTACACCCTGATCTCTCCCCGGGCCAGAACCCTGATCAGTATCTTCATTTACTTTAACCTTATGCTCAGCTTTGGAGCTTTTGCTTTGCTTATAGCCGGTAACCTCAGCCGGCCTCACGGCCCGCTGGGGGTTATCATATATGTCTTTATGGGTCTTCTGGCCGGCCAGATGATCTATAAATGGAAGCAGCCAATTATAACCACAACGGTAGTCACGGTTGTTATCACCTTCTTTGGAATTTTCTACCTTACCAGCCTGGCTCCGGTGATGGATTTCTTTAAGACCATAAGTGGCGGCGATAAACCTCCCATCATTTTCGGAACAGTCGATCAGGCCAAGTTCATCTGGGTAATCGCGGTCCTGGTCTTCTGTTACTTCGGGGCGGTGCTGCCCATCTGGCGCTGGGCCCAGCCAATTAACTACCTGGGTTTCTGGGTCGTCTTCATCGGCATGATCATGATCGGCCTGGGCATTCTTTTCTGGAACCCTTCCTTCGGGAACTTCCCGGCCTTCCGGGGATGGTGGTGGGGAGCCAACCCTCTCTGGCCGATGCTCTTCGTGACTATCATGTGCGGGGCAGTTTCTGGCTGGCACTCTCTGGTCGGCAGTTCGGGAACGGCCCGCATGCTGGAAAAAGAAACGGATACCTTACCAGTAGCCGGCGGCTCGATGCTCCTGGAGATGATCATGGGTATGCTGGCTTTAATCATCGCAGTTTCGGCCTTTGGAAGCTTTGAAGGGTATGCCGATGCCTTCAAAAGAGGGGCTGGTGCGGTCTTTATGGTCGGGGGAGCTAATTTTCTTGGTAAAATAGGCATACCGGCACAACAGGCCGCTGTCTTTGCCAACATTATGTTTGCGGTTATCGGCCTGACCCTCATTCATCTGGGAGTGCGGTTCATGCGCCTTTACGGGGCTGACGTTCTCGGAGAATTCTGGCCGATTTTCAAGAACGTCCAATTCTCCACGATCTTCACCTTGATCCTCTTTGGCGTCTTCTGCTTTACCGGAATTCTGGCCACCCTCTGGTTCCTGGGGGGTTCTTTCAACCAGATGCTGGCCTCCATGGCCCTGCTCATTGCTTCCTGCTGGCTGGCTTATGAGAGGAAAAATTACAAAATCACTCTTATTCCTTCGATTTTCCTCCTCGTGACTACCGTTTCAGCAGCTATCTGGATTTCCTACGGAACCATCAAGCATTTCTTCATCACCCCGGACATTACCATCGACCGAGCCATCGGCAACTGGCTCACCGGCTTGATCGCCCTTTTCCTGGTCTTCTGCGCTTTGGTCCTGGTTAAAGACGCCTTTGCGGCCATTCGCAAGTTTACCAGTGAAAAAAGGGAGGAAGGCGTCCCTGCTCCAGCGCCAGGCGGAAGCGCGAAATAAGAATTGGAAGGTTAACCCAAGAACTAAGAAAATCCCCCCCGCCCCCCTTTTTAAAAGGGGGGAAAGGGGGG
>JASEHN010000065.1 GCA_030018715.1 Thermodesulfobacteriota bacterium
CCGAGTTACTTCTTTCATCTGCTCTCTACTCTACTGCCCTCTGTGGCTAATTTAATCTGCCGGATCCCACCAGCGCCTTCTCTTGTGCGCTGGCCCCATCTATTTCAGCGATGATCAGATTCGCCCCGTCCCGGCCCAGACGCTCGGCAATAGCCCATCCCAGCCCCTTGCCGGCGCCGGTAACGATGGCCACTCTCCCCGATAAATCCATCTTTTCCTCCACGAGTGTTCCTAAAAATGGTCACGCGCATATTCACGAAAATTTTTAGATTATATCTCCAACTGAAAAATATCACGACCACTTCCCGTCTCTTGCCCTCCTTCACTTTTAAATAAATTGATGAATTCTAAGTGATAGACAAAGCCCGGACGGGAGGAGGATGAAAGAGGGAGTGAAAGAACTACTGCCTTGTGCTCCCGAGAGATTCCCCCTCCCGTCCGGGCCGGGTCCTGACCATCATTCTGAAATCATGAACGAAAATAAAAAGTGAAGGGGTGGCAAGCTTCCCTTCTTATTCTTCTCCCAACCCACCCACTGCCACTCTCACTCCATGCCTTACACGGTTTGGGTAGGCCTGGAATTTACCCGTCAGTGTCCCGTCCCGCCGGAATATTCTCACCACCGCTTTACTCTGTGGATCCGGTCCTGGGCCGGCGATGATTTCGGCCAATCCGTCTCCATTAATGTCCCCGCTGGCAATAGCAACCCCAAACCTGCTCTCCTCATAGGCAATGAATGATTCTGCTATGTACCGGCCATCTCGGTAATACAGGATGACTACCTGGGCACTCTTCCTCGGGTCAGGGCCAGCCCCCACGATAATTTCGGCTTTTCCATCTCCGTCAACATCTCCTGTCGTGAGGGTTGCTCCATATCCGTCGAGGTTACGCGGTTTACTCCAATCCACTTCCATCTTCCGGTTACCTTCTTTCCTCCATTCAAGGGGAACAATTAGATCGGCCATCTGCGCGGCAATCTTCCAGCGGCCCACCCCTGCCCGGGTGTCGATCTTGAAAACCTTGATCCTGGCCGGCGCAGAAGGATCCGGGCCCGGAGCGGTGATCAGCTCCGGTTGCCCATCCCCGTCAATATCCGCCATGGCAATGTTCGGGGCGCCCCGGTAACCTTCCTTTTCGTACGGATAAAGCGCCAGACCGGTGTCAAAGAACTTCTGGCCAATAATCTTATACACTTTTACAACCCCATAGCCCCGGCGATGTCCGGGCTTATCGGCTTCTCCTTCCGCATCCACCTCTTTGGGGTTGTGCGCGTAAAAGCCTACGGCGACTTCTTCCACCCAGTCCCCGTCAATATCTCCTGCTGCAACTGTTACTTCATACTTACCCCGCTGGTCAGCCTCCATGAAGGCTATCGGTGTGCCGTCTCTTTTAAAGACCCCGACAAGTTTTAGAGATCTACCTTCCTCCTTCCCTGCTCCAACTATGAGCTCATCGATCCCATCTCCATCAACATCGCCGGCGGCGATATGAACATCAGCTCTGTCCTCAAATGCCTGGAACTCATTCAGGAGAACTCCGTCAGCCCGAAAGGTTTTGATTATTGGGTTGTTATGCGGCCCCGGAGCAGTGACAATCCCTGGCGCTATCAGGGGGTTTTTATCAACCACCAAGGTGGCTATGGCCGTATGCCGGACATTCCGCCCATCTGCCGTGATGGAAAGACTATATGAACCGGGCGGAAGCCATTTGGAGGTAGTAAGAGCAAGGGTGGCCTTGCCGGAATGGGTAAGGTTGCTGGGATTCAGGCTGGCCCTCATCCCCTGCGGGACTCCCCTGACTGTCAATGTTACCAAACTATCAAATCCGTGCAAGGGATTTATGGCAATGGCATAGGTTGCCCCTTCAAGCTGTTTTATGCGTTGAATCCCGGGGGTGAGAGTTATATTAAAGTCTGTCAAATCCAACCTTAGGGCTATTTCATGGCTTCGCCCGCCTCCGGCGGCATTTACGCGCAGGCCATAGGACCCGCTGCTGACCTGGGCCGTAGGGATCATCTTCAGCGTGGCTTGAACCGGTTTCTCCGCAAGGAAAACTGGATTGGGAGTAAAGGATGCAGTAAACCCGGCGGGGCAATCTTTGATAGAAAGATGAACCTCGCCCACAAAGCCCCTTAAGGGTGTCAGGGTCAGGTCATACTGAACAGTTTCTCCTTTTTCGATTTTCTTGTTAGCCAGCTCGCAAGCAATGGCGAAGTCCTTATCCGCTGCTTTTATGGTGATACTCTTATTGCTGGAAATGTCTTTCCCCTGAATAGCCTGGATTACGGTATAGGTTCCCTCCGGCAAATTGGCCGCTGTCAGCCAGGTGGTATGAATTAAGTGTGTGGCCAGCCCATCGATGGATAGGATGTCTGCCGAGTTGGTGAATAGCGGAAGGTCGGCAGCATTTCGGACCGTTGTAGTCAGGGAAAGGCTAACGGATGGGTTTGGGGCAAGGTTGGTAATCAGGCCAGTTATGATGACGGCGTCTCCCGGAGAATATTCATCTTTATCAAGAATCGTGGCCAGAGCCAGGTCAGGGGCCGTGAAGGTGATTTTTGTTTGGTTGTTGGCTCTGTTAAACTCATTGACTGTTTTTCCCGGATCTATCCAGGCCAGGATATCATTAACTCCGGCCCTACCGCGCATATTGAGGCTGAAGGAAAAGGTTTGCGATTCCCCGGGGGCCAGGTCTTTTACTTCCAGGGTGGCCAGAATTTTTTCCGCCGTTATCTGGCCATCATAGATAGTTAATGTGGTGGGCGCAGAATGACTCTTCCCCCGGTTGATCACCGTAGCTGTAAAATTTATGACGACATTGCTGATATTCCGGTCGCTTAACAGCCAGACCATTAAGTCCGGCAGGCCGCTTCCGTAAATAAAAGTTGTTTCTTGGGCGGAAATAAGACCTGCGGATGTCAAAACGGCTTTCAGGGAATGAAGCCCGGGATTTTCGGGAATAATCGTGTGGCGATAACTGGTAAAGCCAGATAGTAAAACTTCCTGGCTGGCCACCGGCTCTCCGTTCAGGAAAAAATTCAGGGTGGCCGGCGCTGTCCCGTACAGGCTGGCCTCGGCAATTACAGGTTCGCGCCCTGAAGGATAAAAGGTGTGATCCGTGGAAACCCCTAAAGCAATCGCCTCCCCAACGTCAAATACTTCAGCTCCGGAGCAAAGGAGCAAATCACCGTCGTAGATGCCGTATATAATCCGGTGGAGGCCCTGGTGCGTGGTCTTTAAAGATAAAGCTTGAGTTGCGAGGGATAGCTCAGAACTCGTCAGAGTTAAACCCTGCGTTTCCGGGGATGAATGGTTTTTCTGCGGGTCCACTACCCAGGTCTTCAAAGTTGCCGAAAGATCCCGATTGCTCTCGATGGTCAGGCGCAAGTTGATCATGTCCCCGGGAACATACTTGCCCTTATCCAGATTGGCTTCCTTCACTTTGACTTGAATTCCTTCAACATCAAAGGGATGATTCCCGGTGTAACTCTCTCCGCCGGCGGCTGATAGCCGGTAGCCGACATAATAGGTTCCTGCGGTCATAACTGCAGGAAGGCTGAAGCTCTTTTCCGCCGTGCCGGCAAAAGAAAATGTGTCCTCATAATCCGGGGCGTTAAGAGTTAGAATACCTCTGACATCCGGCCCGGCACTGCTCATTTTTATGCCCACGGTCTCCCCGGGTTTATACACCTGCTTATCCGTCATAAGAGTAATTACTTCCCCGGCCTTGTAGATGTATAACGAATTCAGGTGAATAGAACGGCCCGACTCGTGGTAGATGCCGAAGAAGAGTTTTTCTCCGGTGATTTTCGTCAGAGGAATATCAAAGGAAAGTCCCTGGCTTCCGTCCAAGGCAAAAGCCTGTTTTGATTCGTAGCCTGGATAATTCACCCGGGCAAAAAAGTTAAGGGCCGGGGGCTCCGCATTGGAGGCCGATACCAGCAGCGTCAGATGAGCCGTTTCCCCTTCGTGGTAATATTCCTTGTTGAGCGAAGCCCTGACCTTAAGGTTGATTCCGGCCAGGCGGTACTTCACCTGGCCCCTTGACCCCTCAAACCCTTGAATCCCGGCATTCTTCAGTTCATAATCGGCAAAATAATCCTTTTCCTCTAAATCCTCGGGCAGCGGAAAGCCAAAATCCAAAGCCATCTCTTCCCCGGCCTTAAGCCACTCCTGTCTGGTTAAATCGATCAGGTCATACGCCTTCAGATGAAAATCGAATGCCCCTTCCTGATTTCCCATATTTTTGACTTTGAAGGTAAAAGTGGCTTCCTGCTTCAGGGTAAACGTCTGATAGGGAGGCAGTTGGGTGATCTGGAACGAAGGGCCGTTGATGATAAAGGGAACACTGCGCTCCGCTAATAGCTGGCCGCTGTTATTCAGAAGTTCGCCTTTTAAGGTGTAATTCCCGGGAGGGATAGCGGCCGGATTGATATTCAAAGTAAAGATGCAGGGTGCAGGGGGCTGGGAGTAAGGCATATTAACGCCCTGATGACCTACCCATACTGTCGTCCCCTGACCGCTTCTCGCTGACAGTTGGATTCTTCCTTCTATATTGTTATGGCCGAGATTGGTTAGATGGGCGGCGACTGGAATGAGCCCTTCTGCCTGGGTCCCCTGGGAGATGGTCATATCCACCCTGTTTTCTTTCTTCACAGAAAAACTCGCCTGGACGCTGCTTTGGGGCAGTTGGCTTACGCCTGTTATCTGGTAGTCCCCTTCGCCAAGGTCAAAGAACAAGGTGCCTGTTGCGCTGGCCCCTGGCGACAGGGCAAAGCCCCTGCTCTGCTGGTTGATGACCGTCGCTTCCTTAAGAAGCTCAAACTTCATTTCAACGCTGCCCTCCATCTGCCCCGTATTGGTCATGGTAAATGGCACCCCTATCCTTCCTTCAGGATAGACTGCCTGAGCATTGAGGACGACGCTGGCCCCTTCTCCGTAACGCACAGGAAGGTTGATGGTCTGATGCAAGTCTCCTGTTAAATTTACGGTGAAGGTGGTGTCCATTGTTATGGTGGTATTGTAAAAAATGGACTTCGCTTCCCCGGCTTTAAGGGTAATGGATTGGGTATCCGACAGAGCCCCGCCCTCAACAGACACCTGGATCGCGGCCGGAACTATTCCTTTGTTGTCAACGATAACATTAATTGGAAAAGGGCTTTGGCCGGCAACAACCGGCCCATTGGCTACCGCTGAAAGGATTGGGCTGGCTACTTCATATCTCCCTCTGATAGAAGCCACTCGATTCCATCCCTGATAAACTGCTCCGTAAATAGGATAAACTCCTTCCGCGCCGGTTGTGAATGTAAAGGAAAAAGGATGTCTCCCATTCGCAGGAATACTGAAGGCTCCTGGATAAAAATAGTTTTCGTTATTATCGAATATTTGTAAGGTTATCCCGGGCATTTCTGAACTCCCCACGTTTATAACTTCGCCAGCGATTATTCCAGTTTCCCCGGGCCGGTAAACAGGTTTGTCAGTTGAAAAGCGCAGGGCCACCGCTCCATAGATAACGCTAAATGGGTATTATGCTTTGGCAATCACCTGGCCGGTGCGGGAAAGCAAAGATCCCTCCAGGTTATATTGCCCAGTATTATTAGGGTTTCTGGCAACCCGGCTTAGGTCCACCACGGCATTAGCCGCCTGGGTTACCGGAATGTCTGTCTGCCAATAAACATATTTTTGACAGGAATAGTTCGTCATCCCTTCCTGCGCCCCCATCAGAAGAACCTTGGTTGTCCCAGGAGGCGCCCCATTCCAGCGAATCTCAACTTCATTATTCAGCACATCGGCCGCCTGCCCGTCCGCTTCCTCAACCTCATGAAGCATGTCATAACCTGCTTCTTCAAGATTCCGGGCATAAGTCGGAGCATATAAATTCCCATCGACCATCAGGCTGATATAATCGATGCGGGCGCTACCTTCCCCTACATGCTTGATTCTGACCTTATACTCACCCTGGGCATCGGGAAGATAGGCCGAAAGATCGATCACCTTGGCCTCCATGTTGCTCCCATAATGAAGCAGGCCACGCTCTACCCAGGAAACTTCATCCCAGGTGTAAAAATGGTAAGATACCTGCTGCAAACATTGATCCACAACCTTTAGATTGAGAATGGCGCTTTCCATGTTATGGCCCCGATTGACCACCTGGGCCAGGGCCGTAACACTATCCCATAAAAAATAGACTTCCTTATCCGTTCTTACAGACAACCCGGCGTTGATTCCGGAAACATTAAAATTCTGCCAGAGAGTTTTCTTTTTATCTGTCTTTTTATTCCAGACCTCGGCAGTGAGTATATAAAGCCCATCCGTTGCCTGGGAGGAAATCGGAATGCTGTATGTCCTAATTTCACCCGCCCTTATCACCTCGCGCAAAGTATTCTGATAAATTATTTCAGCATTGCCCGTTAGGATCACCCGGCATTCTGATTCCGCATCCTGCCCCCCATTGTTTTTTACTATGAAGCTTATCGATTCTCCGGCAGCCAGGGTTTCAGGGCCGGAATAATCGACTGTTAAAGATGCTTCCGAAACAATAAAACTTAAACTCTTTGTTCTAAAACTGCCCTCCGGGAGGCTCATGGCCACATTTACAGCGTGCGGACCGGCGCCCAATGCCGCGGGGATCGGTATGGCAAACTGCACCGGTAAAAGTTGGTCCGGTTTGAGATTTATGGGCTTTGTGTTCGTGTAGGCCGCACTCGGCACCGTCACAGTCAAGGACGCATTTTCAAAATGAAACCTGCCCGTGTTTTTTAATTTTACAGTCAGGTTCACTTCATCTCGTATCCGGTAAAAAAACTTATCAAGCTCATAACTACTTATGTCAATGTTGCTGGGAATGGTTTGGGTATTGGCCTGGCCTTTTCTGGTTTCATCGGATTGAATGTAAGTGAGGATATAAGGGCCGAACTTCAGCGAGGGAATATCGAGGGGAACATTTAGGGTCTTACTCTCCCCAACCGTCAGAGCAAATGGGTGGCCTCTGGAATGAACAATATCACCATCCGGATCTTTTAGGTTTACCTCCAAAACTCCAGAGGTGATATCGACGTTTCCGTCATTATTGAAGGTAAAAGAGATATGATTGGAGCCCACGCTAAAGAAAGAGGGGATGTTGGGGGTGACCGAAATCCTGCTCTCCCGAATATCAAAATTTGTTGATGCTGCCGAGATAAAACGGTATCCGAACCAGACTTCTACCCTGGCCGAATAAGTTCCCGGATTTAAGGTTGTTGGCAATAAAAATTGATCCGATACGGAGACGGCTCCATAAGGAGGAAAGGATACAGCCTTAGGGTTCGGATCTTCATAAACGTTCATGCTATGAGGATTCGTGATGACTATCTTTACGCTGGCCGGCCAACTTAAACTGAGGCGATTTTTAAGGGAGGCGTTTATGATTACTCTTTCTTCTTTGTGATAGAACCTTTTATCTGTTCCCGCTGAAAGATTTACTGAAGGGGATAGGCCTTTAAAACTTAATTCGTACCTGCCGATGGCCTTCCCGGATTCGTCATAGAGAACTGCCTCCATGGTCTCAAACATCCAGAAATAATCTAAAAATAAATCGGTGCCGGAAACAGTTGTTTCCCCGTTCGGTTGCGCCACGACGAGCCACTCGCGACTCCTCCCGGTGTGTCTCAGGTAGTTGCGTATGGTAAGATTGCGAACCTCATCCGTATTGTTGAACACATGAAAGGTATAATTAAAAGGACTTCCAAATAAAACTTCCTGAGAAGAGGTGCTCACTGTCAACCATATGGGCTTATCCGGTGTCCAGGTTTTTGGCGGATTACTAACCACAAACCGGCCGGAATCTGTCTCCGCCCGCGGCTGAACGACTTTCCCTGCCCGATCCAGCAATGTATAGTCGATGCGATAAATTCCCAGAAGTGCAGCCGGAACTGAGGTATAAGAGACCGCAACAGTCGCAGATTGGGCGGGGGGGACGGAAACATTTTGAGTCTGCTCGCTTATGACCTTCCGGCTGGGGTCCAGGATGGTAAATTTTATGGAAGATGTTTCAGAATCTGTACTGTTCTTGACTATCACTGGCATTGATACGGTCTCTCCGGGTTTTATTTCTACCAAGGCCTCAGGCTTCTTGGCGAAGGAGATGATATTCTGAATCAGGTTTATCTCCGTCTGGTTGGCCTGGCTGTGGGTGAAAGCAAAGTCTGTATAAAGGGTTGCGGCGATGACATGTCCTTGGCCATAAGGATAAAGAATCATGGCCGGCTGGCCATTGGCCGTCCTCCGCAGCAATACCGTACTGTTCTCTGGATAGGAAGTAAAATAACCATCCACCCCGATGTTGGCAGTGGAAGTCGAAAAGACCGAAAGGATAGGATGATAGGTGTCGATATAGACAGAATTAAAAACACAGCTCTGGTCTTGATGATAGCCATGCCCTGCGACAGACTTTCGTTCCCCTGTCTCCGGGTTTACTGGAGTGGGCAACAGCTCCCAGTCATACCCGTGTTGTTGCCCGAAGGCCACCAGGGTGCCGCCTTTTTGCACATACTCCTCAACCAACGCCTTTACAGAAGCGGATTTTTCCAGACCGTAGAACCCTCCGGTTGGGACAAGTAAAACAGGATGATCTCTGACGATCTGTGGGTTAAAATCAAAATCTTGAAACGAAACCGGCTCTCCGAGTTTGAGCATCAAGGAGATGGAGGGGTTATAAAACCCATTGGCGAAAAGGGCGACATCCGGTGCCCCCTTCCAATCGCTTTCTGCCTGGTTTCTTCTTTCTTCCAATTTTCTTCCCCAGGCCTGAAATTCGGCTTCAATGGCATCTTTTATTTCCTGCGACGCTTCTTTGTATTGAGTCCTCCCTGTAATAAAGATCTCCATAAACTTCTTCTTATACCAAACTCCGATCTTGCCCTTCTTGATTGCCGTTCGAAGATAAAGATCAACAAGGTCGGCCTCGGTTAGTTTGAACTCCTCCTCCCAGTAGTACTCATCGGAGACATCGAAACGATCATCCGGATGGTCCCCTCCAGGACTCCTGACCAAGGGGGGGTTGGAACAATCGGTTCCACCCCCATCCCCTTCACTCATAAGCTTATATATGGCGTCGATAAATCCCCCCGTGTACTTGATGGCTTCCGGAATAAGATCTTCGATATTCTTCATGAGCCTTTCTTGATTCAGAAGCGGATAAATATTTCCCAGGCCATCGGGAATCCAATCGTAAAGTTCTTCTTCGTGAGGGTAATTTTGAGTGATTTTTGCCAGGTCAACCATGAATTTATCTGGTTCAAAAACCGAATACGGGCTGTAGTTCCGACCAAGATAATTCTCAACCATTACCCCTTCTTTAAAGGCCTTCAAATTAACGATCTCATTCCACCGGTCATTTACATAATTCTCATAAGGTTTTACGAAGACATGTACGTCATTTTTAAGGTGGGAGGGAACGGCCATATCCTGAAGGAGGTGTAATGTCCTGCCAAACATGTCATAAACTTTTTGCCTATCCGTTGGAGACAAATTATTTATGGCGTTAGGCTTACATAGCATTTTCCTTATTGTTTGACTGTAATCTTTCGCTCTCTGGGTGCTCGGGTTCCACGTGTCTTTGAGTCCCTTATTCGTATCCGGATTATAAAAATGCTGAAAAAAATCCCCCCAGCCATTGGGCCCAATAGGCGGATCGTTAAGGATAAAATTTAGGTATTTATTTGTATCTTCATCATGAGCACCGGTGCGGAGGTAAGGGGAGGCTTCTTCTACCATTCTCCTTTTAAAATCTGCTCCACCATCCAGTCAGTTTGGTTGTGAATCTGTTCTTTCAAAAGCATTCCTTCTGCAGTTAAAGTGTCGTGGCCACCTTTTAATTTACCACTATCAATATTTCCTTTCGTATAAGGAATGAAAGTCTTGCTGCCCTCTGGGGTTGTGATAATATTTTCTTTGTTGTTCTCAAAACCTTTTGAAAAAGATATAAAAGAAAAAATAAATATCAAAATAATCAGTACTGAAATAATTTTTTTCATGTAATTTCCCCTTGTTATTTCTGCTTTTTGAGGAGTTCTTCAATTTTTATTTCAATTTGTGCTTTATTCCTCTGCCACACTGTAAATTTCGTTAACCCTTTACTTTCCATTAAAGCTATACTTTTTTTAAGAGTTTCAGCAGCCTTTTTAAATTCCCCCTTTCTCTCATATAATGATGCTAATTGTTCAAATATTAGGCTATACCCTTTCTCCTCTATATTCTTTTTATAATTTTCCAGGTATCTCTCATGTTTTTTAATAATATAATCCAATTCCCAATTATCACAGCCGTCTTTGACAGTTGTAACTTCGGCACTGAAACGGCCTGTAAAGCAGTAGTTATAAAAAGCCTGTAAACCTGAAAACTCTCTTAATTCTTTTTCTTGTTGGAATCTTTCGGGTGGAACATGCTGCAATTCTTTTTGCCATGCTTTTTCGATATCTTCTAAATAAATTGTTACTACGATCTTTTTTTTCTGGAGGTCGTTAATATCGATTTCTTTCTTCCCGCTTTTATCAACGGTAGCGACTACTATATTGAACTTATCCACTCGTGTCCCAAAACCGAATGGAAATGGAGGTTTTTTAAGTTCTTTCGAAAGAATCAAAAAATTACCGTCTTTACCCGTCCTTGTGTGGGGAGATTCTATTGATACGACCTGTCCTACATCTCCTGAAACAGTTTTCGTGTTCACCCATATAGTTGCATGCACCCACCCCCCCTACACAGGCTGTTTAGTCTCTGCATCCAGGACTGTCCCTTGAATTTCCGGAGTTCTGAGCTCACAACCTGCCAGTCCAATCATTAAAATCCCCAAAATAACAATGCTCATATTTTTAAACATTTTTTTCTCCTTACTAAAAAATATTACACTCCCTCATCTAATTCGTTCCCATCTGGAAACCCAAATTTTTCCCTCCCCCTTTAATCCCCCTCACCC
>JASEHN010000066.1 GCA_030018715.1 Thermodesulfobacteriota bacterium
CATGACCTACAAAAGCATGCGCGAAGCCGCCCAGAAAATCATCGAACTGGTAAAGGAAAAGAAGTAAGCAGTAAAAAAAGGGCAGACGGCTAGGACAAAGTCCGCCGTGGGTGGGATATGCCGCCCGGAGAGAAGAAGCTATTGCTCATGAGAATAGTTATCAGCTCACCCAATAAATTATTTACTTATTTAAGGGCGTCCCCATCCCCAGTCCCCATCCCCAGAAGGGAGAAAGGGTAGAGTCATCGGCCGATCATCAACCTGGGCAGCCACAAGGCTATTTCCGGAAAGATGGCCAGGATGGCGGTTGCCAGAAGCATCAGGAAAAAGAAAGGCAGGGCGTTTCTGGCGATAGACCCTATTTCATGCCCGGTTAATCCCTGGATTACAAATAGGTTAAACCCCACGGGGGGGGTAATCTGGGCTAATTCCACCATGAGCACCACAAAGATGCCGAACCACACGAGATCGAATCCAGCCCCGGTTATCAGGGGTAAAACGATGGGCAGGGTCATGACCACCATGGATATACCGTCGAGTAAACACCCCAGAATTAAATAAAATACGGATAGGGTAATGAGGAGCAAGTACGGGGAGAGTTTAAAGGAGGCTATGATCTCGGCTAACTGACGGGGAATACCCAGGTACCCGACGGCTACGGACAGAAAGGCAGCTCCTGTTACTATGAAACAAATCATACAGGTGGTGCGGGTGGCGGCCATCAGGCTTTCCGTGAAAGTTTTCCAGTTCAGGGTTCGAGACATGGCCGCTACCAGGAGGGATCCTCCCACTCCACAGGCCGCCGCTTCGGTCGGCGTTGCCCACCCCGCGTAAATACTGCCCAGGACCAGGGCAATGAGAAAAACGGTGGGCATGATTTTTGGAATGGATCGAAGCCGGTCTCTCCAGCTATATTCCGTCACCATCGCCGGGGTTAGACCCGGGTTAATGAGACCTCTGATGATTATGTAAACCATGTAAATCCCCGCCACCATAAGCCCGGGGAGCACACCCGCAATGAATAGTTTGCCGATGGATACTTCCGCCAACACTCCGTAAATAATCATGATGATGCTCGGGGGGATGAGGAAGCCTAACGTACCGGCTCCCGCCAGCGAGCCGATGGATAACGAAAGGTCATAGTTTAACTTTTTGAACTCGGCGAGAGTGACTCTCCCTATGGTAGCTGTGGTGGCTGCACTCGACCCGCTCACGGCGGCGAACATTGCGCAGGCCAGCACGTTGGTGTGCAGTAACTTGCCGGGCAACCGGTAAATCCAGGGGGCCAGTCCGTCGAACAGCTGCTCGCTGAGTTTGGTGCGGTACAATATTTCACCCATGAAAACAAAGAGGGGAAGACAGGTCAGCGCCCAGCTGTTGTTGGTGTTCCAGGCAATCATTCCCAAAACTTTTCCCGGCGGAATTCCAGTAAAGAAGTAAATCCCTATTATTCCAGCTATGGCTAAAGAAATCGCAATCCATACGCCCGCTCCGAGTAAGAGGAAAATGCTTCCCAGGACGACGGCTATAACCCAGAGGATTTCCATCTCCTTTTCTCCATACCGTAAAATCTAAAGTCCTGAAGGTTATTCGTTTTTCTCTTTTGAGGCTTTGAGGGAAATGATGCTGATCAAGATATTGGCCCCCAGCTGGAGCGTCATCAGAACGGAGCCCACCAGTAAAAAGAATTGGGGAATATAAATCGGTGTTCTGGATGGGTGCAAAGACCTGGAGTCTGAAATCACGGAGGCGTAAAACAACTCCCGTATATACCAGGAGAGATAGATTAAAAAAATTAAGGCCACCGCCGAGCAAATCAGGTTCAAATAAGCCTGGCCCTTAGGCGACAGACGGGACAAAAGGAGCCTTATGCGGATGTGCCCTTCGGTCTTTAAGGTGTAAGCCAAGCCCAAGAATACCAGGCAGGCCAGAAAATATGCGGCGTACTCATCGGCGATTAAGGTCGTCGCGGCAAAGACCGTGCGTAAGATGATCTCTAACAGGATCAGCAGGGAGATGGCCAGAATCAACACGCTGGCTGCCACCCCTCCCGCGTGGGAAAGCTGGTTAATACCGGTCACGATCTTATTCATCATGGAGAACCTCTGCTCCCTTCTAAAGGTTATTGAAGGGTGAGGCCGGGAGCTTTAACTCCCCGGCCTCCTGGAAATCGGACTTCATCTGCGGACAGCCGCCAAGAACTCCTTTAAGATCGCTTCCGCATCCGGGCCGGCCACCTTAACCCAATCCGCCCAGATCGTCTTGCCAATTTCGCCGTACTTAGCGACCATCTCTGGAGTGGGATGACTTATTTTAACCCCTTCTTTAATCAATCTTTCTTCACACTTTTTGTCCGTTTCCTTACTAACTACCCATTGCTTTGATTCCATTTCCCGGGCTGTATCCAGGACAATTTTTTTGAGGTCATCAGGCAATTTTTTCCAGGCATCCAGGTTCACCGCCACGGTATCCAAGGGAAAGGCAAATTCAAGGCGTTGGAAATGAGGCGTAACCTCCCATAACTTCCCATCCACGCCACTGATTGTGCTCGTGATGACGGAGTCGATCACTCCGGCAGCCAGGGCCGCATATACTTCACCCCAAGGCAGAACAATCGGGACTCCCCCGACGAGTTTGGCGAATTCGGCTGAGTTTTTATCATAGCCCCTGGTCTTCAGCCCCTTAAAGGCGTCCATGGAAGTGACGGGTTTTTTGGTGTAGATGCCGCTCGGCGACCAGGGGACGGTGTAAAGAAACTTCTGGTTCCAGCGAGCCGCAATTTTATCGTAGTAAGGACGGGAGATGCTCAGGAGTCGAGTGGCCTCGTCGTAGCTCTTCATCAGGAAGGGCATGCTCGTAAGACCCAGTAAAGGCTCATCCCCCACCAGGCCCGTGAGCAGCATTTCACCTATCGGGGCGAGACCATCTCTTACGACCTTGAGCATTTCCGGGCCTTTGTATCCCAGAGCTCCTCCGGGGTGAACGATGATTTTTAATTGGCCTTTGGTCCGAGTGTCGATCAACTTGGCGAATTCCATGCAACCCACGGTGTGGAAGTTCCCAGCGGGCCAAACCACCGGCAAATCCCACTTGATGGTCGACGCTTTGGCAGAGGTGGCTAAACCCAACCCCACCATAGTAAATACCAGAAGTAATCCCCACACGATTCCTTTTTTCATCTCCTTACCCTCCTTTCTTTAATAGGCCGAGGCCCGTGGCTTACAAGAGGTAAGATCTTTTATAGTCCATGGCCCACAAAAATTGGCTAATAGATTTAAATTTCTCTTATTCTACCCAATTCAAACCCCAAAGCAAGGGCTTTTATATTCAATTTTAGCAGTGAGGGGGGTACCCGGCTTGTTAGCGCTTGCCTAAGAGATTCTTCTGTTACCAGGTTCAGGGCTTTTACAACTGCCCCGAGAAGCACCATGTTGGCCACCATGCGGTTTCCTAATTCCGTCAGGGCTTTTTCAGTAGCCGGGACCGGAATATGTTTCAAAGAAGAAGCAGGGTCGGGCTTGACCATCTGGGAATCGAAGAAAATGATGCCACTTGAAGCGTTGACTTTGGTTTTATTCTGTTCGTAGGTTCCCTGGGACATGCAGGCCAGAACGTCAGCCTCCGTGACCTCGGGATAATCGATCCAGGAATCGGAGATGACTACATCGGAATTACAGGCCGAGCCCCGGGCTTCGGCGCCATAGGAGGAAGCCTGGCCCACGTATTTTTTCTCTATGACCGAAGCTTCTCCCAGAATCTCTCCCATCAAGAGGATGCCTTGACCGCCCAATCCGGCAAAGCGTACCTGAATCATGACCGCCCCCCTTCTGTTCCTTTATCCACCAATTGGCCTACAGTGATTTTGCCCAAGAGCTCTTCCGGGCTCATGCCCCTGATTTTTTCAGTCGAGATACAACTGTTTTTCAGGGATTGAATCATATCATAGGCCGTGCGGAAGGCGTTTCGCCGTCCAAAGTGGGTGGGACACGGAGAGAGGACTTCGACAAAAGCAAAGCCCCGGTGAGAAATCGCCTTTTTCAGAATACGGGTTAGCGGGATGGGTGCAGCAACCGACTGGCGGGCCACATAAGTGGCCCCGGCGCCTTCCACAAGTTTGCACAGGTCAAAGGGCGGCTCCTGGTTTCCTTTGGGCGTGGTAGTGGTTATGGAGCCAAGAGGAGTGGTGGAGGCCACCTGTCCCCCGGTCATGCCGTAAATGGCGTTGTTGGCACAAATCACCGTCATATCCATATCGCGCCGGGCAGCGTGGATAAGATGATTTCCGCCGATGGCGCTTAAGTCGCCGTCGCCGCTGATTACTACGACCTTCAACTTTGGGTTATAAAGTTTGGCGCCGGTGGCGTAAGCGATCGCCCGGCCGTGAAGGGTATGCAGGGTATCAGCCTTGAAGTGCGGGCTGGGAATCCAGGCTGCACATCCGATTCCTGAAACGAAAAGCATCTGCTTCATGTCGTATTCCAGTTCGGCGATGGCCCTAAGGACAGCGCCCATCAATATGCCATGACCGCATCCCGGGCAGAAGGGCGTGGGAAAAGCCTCCGTATTGATCATCTGAAAAATTTTCTCCTTCATGCCATGTTCCTCCGAATTCCTTCGACGATCTCGCCGGGTTCAATGACCTCGCCGTTGGTCTTGGGTAGGGAGATGATCGGTGTGGTGGTATATTTCTTAAGCTCGCCAGCGACCTGGCCCCGGTTCATTTCTGGAACGAAGATAACCCGGCACTTCTTCCCTAATTTTATGATGGCTTCGTCGGCAAATGGCCAGATGGAAATTAAGCGAAGCAGGCCGGCCTTCATTCCCTGGTTCCTGAGTCTTTTTACCGCCTGTAAGGCGGCTCGAGCCGTGAATCCATAAGCCAAAACGCCCACCTCAGCATCGTCCAGAAAATAGGATTCCGTCTCAATCACCTCATCTTTAAAATCCCTGACCTTAAGCACCAGCCGTTCAGTCAGCCGGGCCTGAACCGCGGGATCGGCTGTCTTACGAAAACCCCATGAATCATGGGTGGAGCCAGTGACCAAAAGATTGGCCCCTTCTCCAAAGGAAGGCATGGGGGGCACGCCGTTTCGCTCCTCGGTTCCAAAAGGTGGGAGCCCCGGGGCCTTGTAACGATCCCAGACCTCCACTTCTTCTTTGACCACCAGGGTTTCCCGCAGATGGCCCACAGCTTCGTCGGCCATAATAAAAGCCGGCAGGCGGAACCGCTCGGCATAGTTGAAAGCCTTGATGGTCAGGGCGTACATTTCCTGCACGGACCATGGGGCCAGGGCCACGATTTCATTGTCTCCATGGGGGCCCCATTTGACCTGCATGATGTCACCCTGGGCCGGCCGGGTGGCCTGGCCTGTGCTCGGGCCAGCGCGTTGGACGTCCACAATTACGCAGGGGGTCTCGGTAATTACGGCATAGCCGACGGCTTCGGTCATTAAACTAATCCCTGGGCCGGAAGTGGCCGTCATGGCTTTGGCTCCGGCCCAGGAAGCTCCGATTACAGAGGAGATGGAACCGATTTCGTCTTCCATCTGGATGAAAACTCCGTCAATATCCGCGAGGCGCTGGACCATGCGAATCATGACTTCGCTGGCCGGAGTAATCGGATAGCCGGCATAAAAACGACAACCGGCAGCGATGGCTCCTTCGGCGCAGGCTTCGTCGCCCTGCATGAAGTACCAGCCGGGGGCCAGGGAACTTTTAATTTTTTTTCGCTGTATGGGCATTCCTCAACCTTCTTTCTCGACGTTAATGGCCAGGTCCGGGCAGAGCATCTCACATTGGAGGCAGTGAGTGCATAGCTCCGGATGAACGGCAACCACGGGGTTAAACCCTTTCTCCGAAACTTCCAAAGATTTCTCGAAGACTTTCTTCAGGCAAACTTCAAGGCAGATGTAGCATCCCTTGCACCATTTCTGGTTGATGTGGATGTTCACCGCCTTTTTTGCTTTTTCTTTCTTCTTTTTTTCTTTATCCGGCAAGGCACAAATCTCCCTTCATTTTTTTGGGCATCTCCAAAGACCATTAAAATAATAATGCTTAGGAAGAGAGAAAGAGTCAAGTTTTTTTTAAGTCCTGCAGGGTGGAATGGCCGCCTTTTTTTCTTGACGGAAGGGGGGTCAAATAATAATATAAAACAAAGTTTTTCTGCCGCAAAAAAGGAACTTTTTCATGAGTATCTTGGTGGACGAAAACACGAAGGTTATATGCCAGGGGATTACCGGAAAGCAGGGGATGTTTCATACCCGGCAGGCCATAGCTTATGGGACAAAGATGGTCGGCGGGGTGACTCCTGGAAAAGGTGGGGGGAAGATGGATGATCTCCCCATTTTTAATACCGTTGCGGAAGCGGTCCGGCAGACAGGGGCGAAGGCTTCGGTCATTTATGTGCCCGCTCCTTATGCGGCCGATGCCATCATGGAGGCGGCGGATGCAGGGCTGGAACTCATTGTCTGTATTACGGAAGGGATTCCTGTTCTGGATATGGTGATGGCCAAAGGATACCTCGCAGGGAAAAAAAGCCGCCTGCTCGGTCCAAATTGCCCGGGAGTAACCACCCCGGACAAATGTAAGATCGGCATCATACCGGGATACATACATAAACCGGGAACAATCGGGGTGATTTCCAAGAGCGGGACATTAACTTATGAGGTTGTTGATCAACTAACCCGCCTGGGCCTGGGCCAATCAACCTGTGTGGGCATAGGCGGAGATCCGGTTATCGGAATGACTTTCGTCGATGTCCTGAAACTTTTCGCCGAAGACTCCCAGACAGAGGCGGTAATGCTCATAGGCGAGATCGGCGGGGAGGCCGAGGAAGAAGCTGCCGAGTATATCAAATCCAACCATTTTTCCAAACCGGTTATAGCATTCATCGCCGGGCAGAATGCTCCTCCTGGCCGGCGCATGGGGCACGCCGGAGCGGTTATCTCCGGAACAAAAGGTTCAGCTCAAGGGAAGATGGAGGCTCTGCGGGCTGCGGGAGCTACGGTAGTTGTGAACCCGGCAGACATGGGTGGGACTGTTAAAAGAGTATTAGAAGAACGAAAAGGATCTTAAGTCCATGGCCAAAAAGGGAAAACATTCCATAGCAATTTACCAGAGCTGGTGCAAGCGGTGCGGAATCTGTGCGGCTTTCTGTCCGGCCCAAGTTCTGGCGCAGGATGAGGCAGGGAATCCGTATTTAAAAGATCCCGATCAATGCACCGGGTGCCAGTTGTGTCAATTGCGCTGTCCGGATTTTGCCATAAATGTGAAGTCGCCCCGGAAGAAGGAAGATAAGGAATTGGGGAAAAACGGGGAGAAGGTTGAGGAAGGAACGAATGCATAGACGGAAAAAGCCTGAGCCGAAAGCTCAGCTCATGCAAGGGAACGAGGCCTGTGCCGAAGGGGCCCTGATCGCTGGATGCCGGTTTTTCGCCGGTTATCCGATCACCCCCGCTTCGGAGATCGCCGAGCACCTTTCTTACCGGCTTCCCCAGGTGGATGGAACTTTTATCCAGATGGAAGATGAGATCGCCAGCATGGGAGCGGTGATCGGCGGATCTCTGGCAGGGGTGAAGTCCATGACCGCCACCTCCGGGCCGGGGTTTTCGTTGATGCAGGAGAACCTGGGATTTGCCTGTATGGCCGAAGTCCCCTGTGTGGTGGTGAACGTGATGCGGGGTGGACCCAGCACGGGACTGCCCACGAATCCTTCTCAGGGAGACGTTATGCAAGCCCGCTGGGGCACCCACGGGGATCACCCTATCATCGTGCTCTCTCCCAGCTCGGTCATGGAATGTTTTACCCTCACGGTGAAAGCTTTTAATTATTCGGAAAAATACCGAACACCGGTGATCTTCCTGATGGATGAAGTGGTGGCCCACATGAGAGAAAAAGTGGTCTTGCCCGAACCTAACGAAGTTACGGTCATTGACCGGGTTAAACCTTCGGTTCCCCCGGAGTGGTACCTTCCTTACGAAGATACCAGTTTTGGGGTGCCGCCCATGGGGATTTTCGGGGAGGGCTATCGTTATCACGTCACCGGATTGGTCCATGACATCCGGGGATTTCCCACTTTACGGCAGGACGAAATCGAACCCTTCCTGCTCCGCCTCTTCCGCAAGATTTCCATTCACTTCGCCGACATCCAGCTCGTCGAGAGTTTTCACACCGAAGATGCGGATCTGGTGATCGTGGCCTATGGATGCACTTTCCGGTCTGCCCATCGAGCTATGGTGGAAGCTCGCGCCCGGGGTTTGAAGGTAGGGTTGCTGAAGTTGATTACTATCTGGCCTTTTCCCCGCAGGGTGGTTGAACCTTTAACCCGGGCGAAAAAAACCCTGCTTGTTCCGGAGATGAACATGGGGCAGATCTCCCGGGAAGTCAAGAGGGTCAACCAGGGGATGACCACGGTGTTAACCGTGAACAAAATCGATGGCACAATGATTACCCCTCAGGAAATCCTGGAAAAAATCGAGGAGGAAAAGAAATGATCGAAGATCGCCCCCTCATCTACAAATATCTTCGTCATGATAAAAAATTTCCGCACGTCTGGTGCGGAGGATGCGGGATCGGCATTCTCCTGGGGTCGTTGATCCGGGCCATTGACCATCTCGGTTATACCAAGGATGAGGTAGTCCTGGTTTCAGGCATTGGCTGTTCGGGAAGACTCCCGGTCTATGTGGACTTTAACACCTTGCACACCACCCATGGCCGGGCCTTGACTTTTGCCACAGGAGTTAAACTGGCCAAGCCTGAGCTGAAAGTTATCATCATCATGGGGGATGGCGATGCCACGGCCATCGGCGGAAATCATTTTATTCATGCGGCCCGCAGGAATCTGGACCTGACCGCCATCATCGTGAATAACAACATTTACGGCATGACCGGCGGGCAGTATTCTCCGACAACGCCCTACGGTCAGCGGGCTACCACGGCCGTTTATGGTTCGGTGGAACATTCCTTCAACATCGCCCAACTGGCCGTGTGCGCCGGGGCCGTCTTCGCCGCCCGCGGGACCGTATATCATGTAAGGCAGCTGGACGGGCTTATCGAAAAAGCCCTGCTGAAAAATGGTTTCAGCGTGGTAGAGGTCATCAGCCAGTGCCATACCCACTATGGCCGGCTGAACAAACTGGGCAACCAGATCGATATGATGAAACAGCAGCGGGACAGCGCCGTTCCCGTGGAGAAGGCCAGGAAGATGAGTCCGGAAGAAATGGAAGGAAAATTCGAGATCGGCATCCTGGTTGATCGGGAAGCGCCCAACTATCTGGAACAGTACAATAAGGTGCGGCAGAAGGCCAAGAATGCCCTTTCCCTGCAACTGACCAAAGAAGAGAAAGAAGAAAGCGAGCGGCGGGAAGCTTTGGATAAACAATAATACAGTTCGAAGTGCGGAGTTCGGAGTAAAAAATAAATTTCACTTTAGGCACATAAGAGAGCGGTTATGTTAGATCGTTTCGAAATCAGGCTTAGCGGCACAGGCGGGCAAGGAATAGTACTGGCGGGAATTATTCTGGCTGAAGCCGCTGGTATTTATGAGGGAAAGCACGTTGTGCAAATTGTCAGTTATGGCCCGGCAGCCCGCGGGGGAACGAGCCGGGCGGATGTGGTGATCAGCGAAAACGAGATCGATTATCCCAAAGCCATGGGCTTAGATGTGCTTCTGGCCATGAATCAGATGGCCTGCGATGAATCCACTCCTGAACTGAAACCGACGGGAATCCTGGTGGTGGATTCCCTGCTGGTCACCCAGACGTCCAATCCCCGGGTGGTGCAAATTCCCTTTACCCGGATCGCCAGGGAGAAGTGCGGGCGGGAGCAGATGGCCAACATTGTAGCTTTAGGGACTTTGAGCCAGCTCATCCCGGCCATGCCGGCCGGAGCAGGAATTGTCTCCAGAGAATCTATGGAAGCTGCGGTGATGGCCCGGATTCCGCCGGGGACGGAAAAGATGAATAAACTGGCTTTCGAAGAAGGAATCAAGGCCGCCGAAGAGATTCAAAAAACCCTCGTCTTTGAAGAACCCTCCGAAGACCACGACCAGATCTGAAAAACAGGAGACAGAATACAGAATAATATGAGGCTCTTGCAAAAGTCCTAAACACCGTCATTCCCGCGCAAGCGGGAATCCAGGGCAGCCTGAAAAATCTGGATTCCGGGTCGCGCTTCGCCCTGTACACCATGCGGTGCAGGGCTTCGCTTGCCCGGAATGACGATTGAGCGACAGATTTTGAGATTTGCAAGAATCTCATGCCTTCTCTCAATTTTTTGAATTCTTACTCCGGACTTCTGGATCCTTCCTTTTTATTCTCTCCTTTTCTTCCTCCGGCAGCAAATCCAACAACTGTTTTAAGATCCTGGCTGTGGCGCCCCAGATAGTGTGGCCCTGGTATTGGTAAAAATAGACCGGGAAGGGCTCTCCGTTTCTCACGATAACCTCCTGGCGGAATTTATCATCATCCAGAAAAGCTAAAAGGGGCGCTTCGATTACTTCTTCGATCTCGTGAGGATTTATCTTGAATGGGTAGGGATAAGGAATGAAAGCGACGAAAGGAGAGATACAAAAGTCCGTTGTGGCCGTTAAGAAATCGTCTAACTCTCCCAGGAGATGCACATCCTCTTTTTTGATCCCCATTTCTTCTTGGGCCTCACGCAGGGCAGTATTTAGGAGGTCTTGGTCTTTTTGGTCCTGCCGTCCCCCGGGAAAAGAAATCTGACCTTTGTGGTGTTCTACTGTGTCCGTCCGCTTGGTGAAAAGAATATGATACTCACCGCCTTTCTTAAAAAGCGGAACAAGAACTGCCGCGCGCTTCAGGCCCTGATCCTTAAGGCAATTTTTAGTCCGGCAAGCCAGGATTTCCTTGATCTTTCTTTCCATTTTAGTATCAATTTAGCGGTTTGAAAAAATGGTTTTACCACCTTTGTTGAGGTCCGGGG